>JAAFHN010000211.1 GCA_013298415.1 Comamonadaceae bacterium | reverse complement strand
CAGCGTGGTTTTGCCCACACCGGGTACATCCTCGATCAGCAAGTGGCCGCCTGCGAGCATGCAGACCACGCAGTCTTGCACTTGGCTGGGTTTGCCCACAATCACCGTGTTAAGCTGATTGAGAAGGCGTTTGAGTTGAGCTTGTTCGTTTTGGGTTTGTGCGCTGACCATGCCGCAACCATAGCCGAGAACAACGCGCAACTCGCGCCACGGGGATTTTGGAGCCGCGCATGAGCACTGGTTACTTCACGCACAAGGCTTGCAGCCTGCACGACATGGGCGCGGGCCACCCCGAAAAGCCCGAGCGATTGGCCGCAATCAATGATTTGCTGCTGGCAAGCGGCGTGCTAGACGCTCTCGTTGCTCTGGAAGCTCCGGTGGCCAGCAAGGAGCAGCTCGCCCGGGCTCACAGCACTGTCCACATCGAGCGCTTGGCCGATTTCAACGCTCTTGTGCATCAAAACGCCAAAAAGGCCGAAGACGGTGGCCAGTGCATTCGATCTGCCCGGGTGCCGGTAGACCCCGACACCTCCATGAACACCTACAGCTTCGAGGCCGCTTTGCGGGCCGCAGGGGCTGCGATTGCCGCTACCGATGCGGTGATGGCGGGCGAACTCTCGAATGCCTTTTGCGCGGTGCGCCCCCCGGGCCACCACGCGATGCGCGAGCGAGCGATGGGCTTTTGCCTCTTCAACAATGTGGCGATAGCGGCCAAGCACGCGCTCGAACACCACGGTTTGAAGCGCGTGGCGATCGTGGATTTCGATGTGCACCACGGCAATGGCACAGAAGACATCGCCGCCGCCGATCCGCGCATGCTGATGGTCGGTTTTTTTCAGCACCCGTTCTACCCCTACACAGGCAGCCCAGCGCTTGCCGCGCACACGGCCAACGAGCCGGTGCCGGTGTACACGGCAGGGCAGGACATTCGGCGCGTGTTTGAAGGCTGCTTACAGCGCCTGGATGCCTTTGCGCCAGAGATGATTTTCGTCAGCGCTGGCTTTGACGCGCACCGCGACGATGACTTGGGCCAGCTCGGCCTGAACGAAGCCGATTACGCCTGGATGACCGAGCGGATCATGGAAGTGGCTGCGCGGCACTCGAAGAGCCGCCTGGTGAGCTGCCTGGAAGGCGGCTACAACTTGAATGCCCTGGCGCGCAGCGTGCAGTCGCATGTGCGGGTGCTGGCAGCGGTGTAGGCTCAGAATCAGTACTCCTGATTAAATAGCAAAGAATGTAATAAATACTAGGACAGTGGGGCAATATTGCTTCAAAACTGCTCCAATCCGGTCCATGAACCCCTCCGAAAACTCCATAGGCCAACTCGCTGGCCACTTGCTGGTTGATTGCCTCATCGCCCAGGGTGTCACACACGCTTTCGGTGTACCCGGCGAAAGCTACTTGGCCGTGCTTGACGGCCTGCACGCACGCCCTGGGCAGATCCAATTCGTCACCTGCCGACAAGAAGGCGGAGCCGCTTTCATGGCCGAGGCGCACGGCAAGCTCACGGGGCGACCGGGGGTATGCATGGTCACGCGCGGGCCTGGCGCAACCAATGCCTCCATTGGCATTCACACTGCGTTTCAAGATTCCACGCCGCTGGTGCTGCTGGTGGGTGATGTGGCCAGCGACTGCCGGGACCGAGAAGCCTTTCAAGAGGTGAATTACTTCAGCTTCTTCGGGCCGCTCGCCAAGCGAGTAGAGCGCATCGACCGGGCCGAGCGCATTCCCGAGTACATCCAGCGCGCCTTTGCCACCGCGCTTGCGGGCCGCCCGGGCCCGGTGGTGCTGGTGCTGCCGGAAGACATGCTGACCGAGACGGTCACAGCTTCAGTCAAACCCGTGGCTAGGGTAGAAGCCCCCGAAGCCTGGAGCGATCCGGGCAGCCTGCGCCGCCTGCGCGAGCTGCTCTTGGCCGCAAAAAAGCCGCTCGTGATCGCAGGCGGTGGCGGATGGACGCCGCAGTCCGCCCAGGCCCTCCAGCGCTTTGCGGAGAACTGGCAATTGCCAGTTGCCAATGGGTTTCGATTTCAAGACACATTCGACTGCCACCACCCGCAATACGCAGGCGATGTGGGCATCGGCATCAACCCAGCCCTTGCCAAAACCGTGCGCGGGGCCGATCTGCTGCTCGTGATCGGCCCGCGCTTGGGCGAGATGACCACCAGCGGCTACACCTTGCTGTCTTCGCCTGTGCCAGCTCAAACCCTGGTTCACATCCACGCCGATCCCGCCGAACTCAACCGGGTGTACCGCGCGGAGCTGGCGATCAATGCCACGATGAATGCTGCGGCGCGCAGCCTGGAAGTGCTGACCGCGCCGCCCACTGTGTCCTGGGCTGCGCACACCCAAGCCGCCGCCGCAGCCTATCAAGCCAACCTTGTGCCCAATGCGCTGCCCGGCTTTGCCGCAGATCAGCCGCGCGGCCCGCTTGACATGGCCGAGGTCGTGGCCGTGCTGCAAAAGCTCCTGCCTGCAGACGCTGTGCTCACCAATGGCGCTGGTAACTTCGCCAGCTGGCTGCACCGCTACTTTCGCTATGCAGGCCTTGCCAAAGGCTTCAAAACCCAGCTCGCGCCCACCAATGGCGCGATGGGTTACGGCGTGCCTGCGGGCATTGCAGCTTCGATTTCGACAGGTCGGACCGTCTTCACCATTGCAGGCGACGGCGATTTTTTGATGAACGGCCAAGAGCTCGCCACCGCCGTGCAGCACGGCGGCAAGGTCATCATCGCGCTGGTCAACAACGGCGTTTACGGCACGATCCGCATGCACCAGGAGCGCGAATACCCGGCGCGCTCAGTCGGCGCAGGTTCCAGCATCGGCAACCCAGACTTTTGCGCGCTCGCCAAGGCTTACGGTTTTGCGGCTGAGCGCGTAGAAGCCACCGCAGGCTTTGAGCCCGCCTTCGAAGCCGCTCTGGCGCGCAAAGAAAGCACACTGATTGAGCTGATCCTCGATGCCGACATCATCAGCCCGCGCACCACGCTGAGCGCGATTCAGCAGCAAGCGCTGAAGGCTTAGGGAAGCGCTGGAAACGCCCAAGAAAAAAGGCTGCCGAAGCAGCCTTTCCAAACCAAGGAAGCGAAGCGCTTACTTGGCGTGCTTGCCGATCAGGCCAGCCATCTCGAACATGCTGACTTGCGCCTTGCCAAACACTTCCTTGAGTTTGGCATCGGCATTCACCATGCGCTTGTTCAGCTTGTCTTGCAGGCCGTTTTTCTTGATGTAAACCCACAGCTTGCTCACGATCTCGGTGCGGGCCAATTCCTTGGCACCCACCACGGCTTGGAGGGCCGGGGTCAGCGAGAGCTTTTTCATGAAGGCAGCGTTTGGCGTGCGCTTCTTGGCGGGAGCAGCGGCCTTCTTGGCGGGCGCGGCTTTCTTTGCAGGTGCAGCGGCCTTTGCAGGTGCCGCGGCTTTCACAGGAGCGGCTTTGGCTGGAGCAGCTTTCTTCGCAGGTGCGGCAGCTTTCTTAGCCGGCGCAGCAGCTTTGGTTGCAGGTGCTGCGGCTTTCTTTGCCGGAGCAGCAGCCTTCTTTGCAGGGGCAGCGGCTTTTTTTGCCGGTGCAGCTTTCTTCGCAGTTGCCATGATGATTTCCTTTTTTCACGTGATGGATAAATAACAACCAACCCACCACACGGAGCAGCGCGACTGCGCTCGTGCAGCGGCTAGAGCCACTTGACTCGGCACCGCTTGCAGCACGCTGCAAACTTGTTGCCCAGCCGAGCACCCCCAGCACTCTCAATCCTATAGCGAAATCACACCGCTTACGAGGGAAAAACGGTAAAAAACGCCGGTTTTTGCAGTGAAAAATGCAAAATTTGTAGCGCGAAAGCCGATAAACGCCCCAGGCTTGCGGCCCGCGACCCGTTTTTCGGCGAAAAAACCTACTTCCGAGTGGCCAGCCACACGCCGATGAGCGCAATGCCCAGCGCGGCAAACTGCATCCCACTCATCCGCTCGCCGAGCGCGAGCACCCCCACCGCAGCGGTGGAAACCGGCAGCATCACGGTGAACACCCCCGCTCGCGCCGCACTCACTCGGCGCAGCCCCGTCATCCACAGCCACACCGTCCACACGCTGGCCGCCAGTGCATAAAAGAGCAGCAGCAACCAGATGCCTGAAGACACGCGCGCAAAGTCAAAGCGCAGCGCCACCCACAGGCCAAAGGGCGTCATCAGCGCAAAGCCCCACAGGTTCACGATGGCCGTGATGCGCTTGGCGCCCACGTGGGCCGTGAGCGATTTGCCAATCACAGCATAGGCGGCTTCGCAGAACACAGCGGCCAGCAGCAGGGCATTGCCGAGCACCGCACCGCTCCAAAACGGCCCGCCAGCAGCTTGTGAACCGGTTTTTGAAGCAATTCCATCGCTCTGTCCTAGTATTTCTTGCATGTGATGCTGCGATTTCGATAGCGACACCAAGGCAATGCCCAGCACGGCCAAGCCAATCGCACACCACAGCCGCGCGCCAATGCGCTCGCGCAGCAAAAGCCAGCTCAGCAGCGCGCAGGCCGCAGGAATGGCCGCCATGATCACGCCCGCACTCACCGCGCTCGTGAGCGCCATGCCGTAGAGCATGCAAATCGAAAACAAAAAGTTGCCAAAAAAGCTCTCCAAGAAGAGCAAGCCTTTCACCCGGCCAGAAAGCGGCGCTTCCGATTGAGGCTTGCGAAGCCAATGCGGTATTGCCGCCACGCCAATGCCAAAGCGCAGCCAAGCCAGCAAAAACACCGGCATCGCCACCACCAGCGGCTTGGAAAGCGCCACGTAGCTGCCTACAAGCGTCATGCTGAGCGCCAAGCAGCCGTAAGCCAGCCAGGGCGTGCCGAGCGCGGATGGTGAAGTAGGCGAAGCCGAGGAAGGAGAATCCGAGCTGTTTTGCATACCACCCGATCATGCTGCAAGCTGAAACCACTTTCGCCAGCTCCCACACCAGCCCAGCGCTGCTCTTGGTGGAAGACGACCCAGCCATTGCCCGCACCATCGTGTATGCCCTCTCACGCGAGGGCTTGGCCGTTACGCACAGCCTCTTGCTCGCTGATGCCCAGCAGCAGTTGGCCAGCAGGGCGTTTGACCTCGTGGTGCTTGACATCGGCCTGCCAGATGGCTCGGGCCTGGATTGGTGCAAACGCCTGCGTGCAAGCGGCAGCGCCTTGCCCATCTTGATGCTGAGCGCCCGCTCTGACGAGTTGGATCGCGTGCTGGGGCTGGAGCTGGGCGCAGACGACTACCTGACCAAGCCCTTTTCTCCCCGAGAGCTGGTGGCTCGGGTGCGGGCCATGCTGCGGCGCGCGAGCTTTCCTAAAGATGCGGCCAAGCTGACGGGCCAGCCCGGCGCGGCTTTGGAGCTGGATGTGACGGGCCACTGCGCGCACTACAAGGGCCGAGCGCTGCCGCTCACGCGCATGGAGTTTTTGCTGCTCGACAAGCTGGTTGCTGCCAGCGGCAGGGTGCTGACCCGGGAGGCTCTGCTCAACGCCGTTTGGGACTCGGAAAGTGGCGGCAATCAACGCAC
>JAAFHN010000114.1:2298-7520 GCA_013298415.1 Comamonadaceae bacterium | reverse complement strand
GGTGATGCGCGGGCCGCTCGCGCGCTGCTGGCCCAACACCCACACATCCGCGCTTGATCCGCCGTATTGCATGCTTACCACGTCGGCTTGCGTGGCACTTGCCAAACGGGCCAAGCCGCCGGGCAGCACTTCCCAATGCGGCTTGCCATCGCGCACGCCTGCCAGCACGGCAAACACCCGCAGCAAGTGCGAGCGGGGCCTGATTTGCGCGCCTTGTGCAGCGGTGGGCCGCTCAAAGCTCGGCGTTTGCGAGAGCGGCAAGAATTGCTGCACCGTGAATTCAGCCGGGTTGCGCACGATGCGGCCGGTGAGCTCATCCAGCGCCCTGCGACCTAAACCACGGCCCACGGTAGAAGGCGGGCCGCTGGGCCATGTGGGCTTGATCACAAGCTGCTGCAAGCGTGGCAGCGCATCGGTGAACGCCGCTTGCTCGCCGCACCACCAGGTGTCGAGTGCGGGCAGTTGCAAGGCTTCGCCAAGCAAACTTTGCGCAATCGCGGGCATGAAGCCCAGCAGGGCCGGACTTTCCAGCCAGCCGCTGCCTGGCAAATTGGCGAGCAGCACCTCGCCTGCGCGCACGGCTTGCAAAAGGCCAGGCACACCGAGCGCAGATTCGCTTTTGAGCTCCAGCGGATCGAGGTATTCGTCGTCGAGGCGCTTGAGCACGGCATGCACGCGCACCAGGCCATCGAGCGTGCGCAGGTACACCCGCTCGGCGCGCACCACCAAATCGCTGCCTTCCACCAAGGTGATGCCCAAAAAGCGCGCGAGATAGGCGTGCTCAAAGTGCGTTTCGTTGTAAGGCCCGGGCGTGAGCAGCACCACCCGCAGCGGCTCGCCGCTTGCGCGCGCTGGCGCGGTGGCGGCAATGCCGTCCATCATGTGGCGGTAGGTGAGCGCCAAGCGCTGCGCCATCAGCTCGCGAAAAGCCTCTGGGAACTGGCGGGCCACGATCAAGCGGTTTTCAAGCAAATAGCCCAAGCCCGAAGGCGCTTGCGTGCGCTGCGACACCACAGCCCATTGGCCACTCGGCGTGCGCGCAATGTCAAAGGCCGAGATGTGCAGCCAGGCATCGAAAGCGGGCTTTACGCCGCGCATGCCGCGCAGGTAGCCCACGTGGCCGTGCACAAGCGCACTCGGCACGAGGCCTTGCGCGAGCAAGGTTTGCGGGCCGTAGACATCGGCTTGCATGGCGTTGAGTAAGCGCATGCGCTGCTGCACGCCCGCTTCGATGCCGGCCCAGTCTTCTGGGGTGATGAGTGCGGGCAGGGTGTCGAGCGCCCAGGGCCTGCGCGGGCCGTTGGCGTCGGCGTAGACGTTGTAGGTGATGCCGTGGGCCTGCACATCGCGCTCGATTTGCTCGGCGCTGGCGGCAAGCCGCTCCGAAAGTGGCGCGCTCAGGTGGCTGGCGGCGGCAAAAAAGCGCTCCCAAGCCTCGCGGGCGGGGCCGTCCACGCGCTCGTCCACATGACCTTCATCGGCACTCAGCGGCGTGGGGATAGGGGCCGTGCGTGCTGGGTTGACGAGGCTTTGCGTCACGCCGCCCATGCTCTGGCTCATGCCGGGCATGCTCTGGGCCAGATCGGGGGCGGGAGGTTTGAGTTGAGCGCTCACGCGGTGCATGTTAATGGATGGGGTGGACAGTGGTTTCAAGCAAAGGTGATCATTCAAAAAAGCTAGCAACAGATGCAATAAATCCCCTGACGTAGCATAGAAACGACCTGATCAGAATCTCGGCTCAGATGCATTGCTCCCTCCGTTCGGGCTGAGCCTGTCGAAGCCCCTGGCATGCCCAACGACCAAGCTCAGGGCGAACGGGTTTCCATCTGAGGCCCGGTCCCAATCAGGAGAAATGAGCAAATTTTTGGCCTCAAGCCGAGCTTGCGGCACACTGTTTGGCATGGAAAGCGCTTTTCACTCGCCTGCCCAGGCTGATTTGGGTGCTGAGCTGAGCTTTTGGCATCCCGTTGCCAAAGCGGCTGATGTCGCTCACAGCCCGCGGGCTGCGCAATTGCTGGGCCACGACTTGGTGCTGTGGCGCGATGGCGCGGGCGTTTGCCACGCTTGGAGCAAACGCTGCCCGCATCGGGGTGCGGATTTGTCGATGGGCTGCGTGGTGCAGCGCGGTGGTGAATCGGTGCTGCAATGCGGCTACCACGGCTGGCGGTTTGGTGCATCCGGCCAGTGTGTGCAGGTGCCAGCGCAGCCGAGTTGGCAGCCGAGCGTGCAGCACCGGGCGCACGTGTACGCTGCGCGGGAGTTTGCGGGCATGGTTTGGGTGTGTGGGGCTGCCCAGCCGACAGCCTTTGCCGCGTGGCCGGAGGTCAGTGACGCGGGCTTGACTCAAGCGATCTCTGGCCCCTACGACGTGCCCACCAGCGCACCGCGCTTGGTCGAGAACTTCTTGGACATGACGCATTTTGGCTTCATCCACCAAGGCTATTTGGGCGATGCCGAGCACACCGAGCTTGCGGCCTACGAGGTGCTGGAGGGCGAAAGCGGCGTGGTTGTGCCCGATTGCAGCGTGTGGCAGCCGCAGGCTTTTGAATCGGGCGACGCAGCACGCGGGCAGTGGGTGCGATACCGTTACGAGGTGAGCGCGCCCTACACCGCGCGGCTCGACAAGCTGGGCTCAGGTTCTGCGGACGAAGCCGCCAAGCTCATCATCGTGATGCTGAATTGCCCACTGAATGCTGAGCAAACCCGCACCTGGTTTTGGATTGCGGCGAAGGGATTGAACCAAACGCCCGAGCAAATGGCGGGGTTCCAAGACACCATCTTTGCGCAAGACGCACCCATCGTGATGAGCCAGCGCCCGAAACGGCTGCCGTTGACCCAAGGCGAACTCCACGGGCCGCTGGATCGGGTCAGCGCCGCGTACCGTCGCTACCTCCACCGCCTGGGAGTCAAAACCGGCATCTTGTAGCGAACACGTGATCACGTCCGAGCGCCAGAGCCCACATTTCAACGGCTGTTTTTCGCGTTAAGGCTGTCCGGCACTACTGCGAGATCGCTCGCGCCGCCTCAATGGACCATTCAAAGTAGCGCTGAAAGCTGTAGACCAAGCTGGCCATCAGCACGGTGGTGCCGACCAGCAGCGCGCCGACTACCGCAAAGATGGTTGCCCAGCTGGTGCTGCCTTCGGTGGAGTCTTCAGCCAATCCGCGCTTCCCATTCCAAGCCTCACGCGATTGCAGGCCATAGACGATGGCCAAAAGCGCCGTGTGCGCAAAATGCAAGCCAGCCAGCGGAATCAAAATCCAGCTCAAGTGGTCGTCGGAGCCAAACTGCTGCACGCGCTGAAAGCCGTAAATGCCCAGCGCCGAGGGAATGGGGTGCAGCCACGCGAGCCAATCGCTCAAGCCGTGCAGATAAAAGCGGTGCAAGCCAAACGGCCCGCCGATGAAGGCCAGCCACGCAGCCAAGGTTTTGTTGTGTTGCCAGTCATGCATTCGCGGATTGTGGGGCTTGCTTCTGGCTTGGATGGGTAGAAACAAGCTTTGGCGGGCTATAATCGAGGGCTTTTCGCGAGCGGCTGGCCGGGTGGCTATGGCCGCATCCAAACCGCAAACAGCATCTTTAAACCCACGAACACTGCGGCAGCCCAAAAGACTGAACCGTAAGTTCGCCACCCGAAGGAAACATCATGGTTGTGATTCGACTCTCACGCGGCGGTGCCAAAGCACGCCCCTTCTTCAACATTGTGGTTGCCGACAAGCGCGAGCGCCGCGATGGCCGCTTCATCGAGCGCATTGGTTTTTACAACCCGTCTGCCACCGAAAAAGAGCAAGGCCTGCGCATTGCAACGGATCGCCTGAGCCACTGGCAAGGCGTGGGCGCAATCGCATCGCCCACCGTGCTGCGCTTGATCAAGCAAGCCGCGAAGGCAGCTCCTGCCGCCGCAGTGGCCGCTTGATGCTGCGTTGACCCGCAAACCAAGCACAGCTTCCAGCCGCAGTGCCAGGGCATCCAGCCCCGGCCCTGCGGCTGTTTCACTTGGTGGCGCGAAAACGGCTTCCAGTCCGTTTTCAACTCTGGTAGCCAGCCTAGATGCCGTCGAGCTCCCCGCAGACGCAATTGAAGTGGCCTACATCGGCGAGGCCTGGGGCATCAAGGGCGCGTTCAAGGTGCATACGCACAGCAAAGACCCTGAAGCGGTGTTTTCCAGCAAGCGCTGGTTCATCCAAGCTGGGCGTGCGGCAGTGCCGTTGGGCGGTGGCAAGGGCTGCTGGCTGCTGCCGATTGCGAGTGCCAAAGAGCACGGTGATGCGGTGGTGGCCACCTCAGCAGTTGTGCCAGATCGCAACGCCGCTGAGGCCCTGAAAGGCGTAAGCGTGTGGGTGCCGCGCGCAAGCTTTCCCTCCACGGGCAAAGACGAGTTTTATTGGGTCGATCTGATTGGCTGCGCGGTGTTCAACCGCGAGGGGTTGAGCCTGGGCGTGGTGGACGATTTGCTCTCAACTGGTCCGCAAGCCGTGCTCGTGATCGAGAAGCCCGCCGAGGGCGAAGCGCCCGCAGCGCAACACTTGATCCCCTTCGTCTCGGCCTATGTGGACACCGTGGACGTGGCCGCCAAGCGGATCACCGTGGACTGGCAGCCGGATTACTGAACGCGAAGTGGAGCGAGCCTGTTGTGCGCGTTGATGTGATCACGCTCTTTCCGCAGATGTTTGCACCCGTGGTGGAGCAAGGCATCAATCGGCGCGCGTTTGTGGCCGAAGGCGAGCAAGCGCCTCTGATTGCGCTGAAGCTGCACAACCCGCGTGACTTTTCCGAAGGCCAATACCGCCGGGTGGACGACCGCCCATTCGGCGGCGGCCCAGGCATGGTGATGATGGCCGAGCCGCTGGCCCTGTGCTTAGAAGCCGTGCTGGCCGAGCGCGGAGATGCGCCGCCCGTGCTGCTGTTTTCGCCGCTGGGCCACACGCTCAACCACGCCATGGTGAGCGAAGCCGCAACCAGCCCCGGCGCGGTGCTGATCTGCGGCAGATACGAAGGCATCGACCAGCGCTTCATCGACCGCTTTGTGACGCAGCAAATCAGCCTGGGCGATTTCGTGCTCTCAGGCGGAGAAATTGCCGCGATGGCCTGGCTAGACGCCGTTTCACGCTTGCAGCCGGGCGTATTGGGCGATGCCCAATCGCATGCCCAAGACAGCTTTAACCCCGCGATTGACGGCTTGCTCGATTGCCCGCACTACACCCGACCGCCAGAGTGGCGCG
>JAAFHN010000114.1:0-2288 GCA_013298415.1 Comamonadaceae bacterium | reverse complement strand
AACCACGCCGCCATTGCGGCATGGCGAAAGCAGCAGCGCGAGGCCCTGACCGCGAGGCACCGGCCAGATTTGCTCGATGTCAAAAATCGTAGCAAGGAAAGCAATAAGTAGTAGGACAGATGGTGTATTTGGCATCAAAAAGCTCGGTTTGAGCTTTTTTTGAACGGTCTGAATGCCTCTTTCGCGGTTTCCGCCGCTTGCGTGAGCCTGCCACGCAAGCCCAGCGTTTCATCTTGCAGGCCATGTCGAGGACAACCATGTTCAAAAACCTCGTGGCGAAATGCTTCGCTGCGCTTTTCTTTTTCTCGCTGGTTTGCGTGGCTTCCGCGCAAACTCCCCCGCAGCTCAAGATCGGCTTTGTCTACGTGAGCCCGCTCACGCCTGCAGGCTGGGTGCGGCAGCACGATGAGGGCCGCGCGGCGGTCGCCAAAAGCCTGGGTCAGCGGGTGACTACCACCGTGGTGGAAAACGTGGCCGAGGGCGCAGACGCCGAGCGCGTGATCCGCGATTTGGCGGCCCAAGGGCATCAGCTCATCATTGCGCCCAGCTTTGGCTACATGGAGCCGGTGATGCGCGTGGCCAAAGAGTTTCCAGGTGTCAAATTCGAGTCGATCACCGGCTACAAGCAAGCCGAGAACGTGGCCACAGCCAACGCACGCAACTACGAAGGCCGCTACTTGGCAGGCATCGCGGCGGGGCGCGCGAGCGGCCAGTTGGGCTACCTGGCGGGTTTTCCGATTCCCGAGGTGTTGCAGGGCATCAATGCATTTGCGCTTGGCGCCCGCAGTGTGAACCCCGGCGCGACCGTGCGCGTGGTCTGGCTCAACGAATGGTTCAACCCACCGAAGGAGCGCGAAGCAGCGATGGCGCTGATGAACCAGGGGGTGGACGTGCTCGCGTTTCACACCGGCAGCTCCGCCGTGATGGTGGCCGCACAAGAGCGCGGTAAGCTCGCAATTGGCTACCACTCCGACATGTCGCGCTTTGGCCCTGATGCGCAACTGCTGGCTGTGACCCACCAATGGGGCGACTACTACAGCGAGCGGGCCAAGGCGGTGCTGGACGGCCGCTGGAAAAGCAGCAATGTGTGGGGCGGCATCGCGCAGGGCATGGTGGATGTGAGCGGCTTTGGGCCGAAGCTGCCTGCTGCTGTGCGCACCGAGGTGCTGGCTGCGAAGGCGCGGATTGCAACAGGGGCGCTGAGGCCGTTTTCTGCGTGGGCCAAGCCCGTGTTGGACAACGAAGGCAAGTCAGTCATCGAAGCCGGGCAAGCGCTTTCCGATGTGCAAATTCTCGGCATGAACTACTTGGTTGAAGGCGTGGTCGGTCGGGTTCGCTGAGGGTCTTGGCGCGGGTAGGATTGCGCGCATGAGCCAGCACTCGCCTGCAAGCCACCCGATCAGCATCCACCTCGGTGATGTGCTGCAAGCAACCGACTTCGGGATGGCCTTGCAACGCGACGCTGCTCTTGTGGTGGAAGAGGGAAGGGTGGCTGCGGTGGTGTCGCGTGCCGAGGCTTTGGCGGCGCATCCTGCCGCGCAAATCACCCGCCACAGCGGTTTGATCGCGCCAGGCTTTGTGGATTTGCACGTCCATTACCCGCAAACCGACGTGATCGCCTCACCCGCCGATGGGCTCCTGCCCTGGCTGGAGCAATACACCTTTCCCCATGAAGCGCGGTTTGCCGAGACCGCGCATGCAGCTGGCATGGCGAGTTTTTTCTTCGACGAACTGGCTCGCCAGGGCGTGACGACTGCGCTCACGTTTTGCACCTCGCATGTGGCAAGCGTCGATGCCTTTTTTGAGCAAGCCCAGGCGCGGGGGCTGAGGATGATCGGCGGCAAGTGCTTGATGGATCGCAACTGCCCGGAAGGCGTGCGCGATGAAACGCATCAAAGTCTTCGCGACACGGAGGCTCTGATTCACAAGTGGCACGGCAAAGATCGGTTCGGCTATGCGATCACGCCGCGCTTTGCCTGCACGAGCACGCGTGAGCAACTGCACGGCGCAGGCGAGCTCGCCGCTGCGCACCCCAGCGTGTGGGTGCAATCGCACGTGAGCGAGAACTTAGACGAAATCGCCTGGGCGCGGGAGCTGTTTCCCGATAGCGCAAGCTACTTGGATGTGTACCGTCGCGCGGGCCTGCTACGAGACCGCAGCGTATACGCGCACTGCATCCACTTTGACGACACCGACCGGGCCATGATGCGCGAACACGGTGCCGTCGCAGCCGTGTGCCCCACCAGCAATCTTTTCCTCGGCAGCGGGCATTTTGATTTTCGGCTGGC
>JAAFHN010000133.1 GCA_013298415.1 Comamonadaceae bacterium | reverse complement strand
CAACACGCCTTCGAGCATGGCGCGGCTGTCGCTGCCTATGATGTTGTTGTCTTCAGCCTCGGCCAGGGTTTCAATCAACTCGGCCTTGCTGTCCGGGCCGGGGTTGATGAATTCGATGAGCCGCTGAAAGAGGCTCCGCTCGTCTTTTGGCGATGCGCGGCGGGGGGCGCCATGCCCTTCGGGCTTGGCAGTGGCAGGGTCGGGCACAGGGGGCAGGCGGTGAGAACCGCCCAGTAGTGAATCAGGCAAGCAAGGATACCTGAGCGCTGATGCGCCGCCGTGGCATTCGCCGGGCTTCTGAGGGAAATGCGGGGGAGCCCTATCGAGCGCCGGATTCTGGTTGTATAGCGGATGTCTCGGGTTGAGCGTGTGTGGCGTTTGGCCGTAGCATTGCGCTTGTCTCAGTCCAATGGAGTTTTTATGCCGAATCCGAACGTTCTGCGCGCGTGCTTGAGTGCCGCGCTCCTTGCGGCAACGCCCCATGTGTTGGCGTTCAAGGTGCAAAACGACGCAGTCCACAGCACGGCCGAGTTCATGACGGGCTCCGTGGTCAAGGGCTTCTGGGCCAGCCTGCGCACAGGCGCTTCCCAAGCTTGCCATTGGAGCAACAAAGACTGCAACCCCACAGGCCAGCAAACAGGCATCATCAAGATGGATGTGCGCATCACAGTGCGGCGCAGTTTCATCGACGGGGACAGCTTCGTTTGCGGCGTGATGAAGCCTGCCTTCCAGTTCGAGCCGGGGGTGCTGATGCAAGCCGGCGGAACGGCGCACGCCAAGTTGAACGAGGGCGACACCGTGCCATATGTGACCACGTTCACTGCCGACGGCAGTGTGCGACAGGATTTTGTTTGCAAGCGTGACATCGGCAGCGGGCGATTTGGGTGATCGACATGACGAGCCTTCATGACCTGAAACACCGTGCATTGGCTGTTGCCATGGCCAGTTTGGCATGCGTCGCGCTGGCCAATCCCGTACCGGGCACCAACCCCACGCCCGCGCAAGTCGCTGAGGCACGAGCCGCGGTTGCTGAGCGCGACAAACGCGGCGATGCGCCGCGCCCCTCAACTCAGTACGATAACCAAATCTGTGTGGCTTCGGCTTACCCCACGGAAGCTCGGGCCACGCCCTACTGGACGTGGAAGGGCTTTTGGCAAGTGGGCTACACCACCTACGAGCTGGGCAAAACCTTTCGCAACGCCAACGGCGCGTTCAGCAACACCAACTTCTGCCAATGCTGGCAAGACCACCGCGCTTGGGGCGACAACTGGCGTGTGAGCTTCGCACTGCCAAATGACCCAGCGGGTATCAAAGCGCAACATTCCGAGTCGTTCAGCATGGGAGAAAACAGCCGAGCGAAGGCAGTGCTCGTGCTTCGCGACAAAGGCGGCAGCATCAGCGTGCGACCCGGGGATTGCAGCGCCGTGCCGCGCTGAACTTTAGAAATCAGAGCTTCTTTTTTGGAAGCATTGAATTCAATAGATTCAGGGACATCAGGCTGAAAATAGTTCAAAAACAGCGTCTTGAGGCCCGCACACAGGTTCAGCGCTGGCCTTCGCCTTCCGCCGCTTGCCCATCGCCTTGCAGCGCGGAGATGGCAGCCCAAAAACGCCTGGCTTGGAGCTTCAGCTCGAAATCGATTTCGCCCATTGAGTCTTCCACGGCTTCTTCCAGGCGCGACTCGAAATCAGCGGGGGCGAGTCGCAAAAATGCCTCGGTTTCAGAGCCGTGGCGCTCCATCGTGGCACCGTGCTTGCGTGCAATGCTGAGCATCGGTGCGTTTTCGCTCAAGGCGTGGATGAAGAGCATTTGCACGCCTTCATTGCGCGCATGGATCAGCGCCCGCTCAAAAAGCCGGGAGCCAAAGCCCTTGCCCCGCGATGGCGGCAACACGCTCACGCCAAACTCGGCGCAGCGCTCGCAGCCTTCGTGTTTGGCCACGGCCAGATGGGCCACAGCCACGAGTTCCAGCTTGCGGTTGTAAATGCCAAACACCTCGTCGCCCACGAAATCGATGCCGTCCACATAGCGGCGCACCATCTCGTCTGTGGCGCTGTAGCCAAAGCGCAAGTAGCGGTCTTGGGGGTTGAGCGCAAGCAAATGCTGGGTGACGCGCTCGCGCTGCGCAGGCCCGAGCGTGCGCATCGGCACGATCAGGCGGCTTTTGTCGCGGCCTGGCTCAGGCAAGTTGGGCAACACGCCATCGGCATCGAGCGCATTGGCGTCCATGCGGGGCATGGTATCGCTGATGGGCTCGGTGCGCGTGCCGCTCAGCAAGCGATCCACAAACTCAGGCGGTGGCGTGAGCGCATCAATGCCCGCCTGCACCGAAGCGCGAATCAAGGTAGGGGCATTCAACATGCCCTCGATTTTAAGGGTTTACCCTAGTTAATGGACTCTAATCGCTGCCTCACCCGCGCGAGAGCACTGCTTGCAAGGCCACTCCTGTGTGCGTTTTTGCCCTGCAAATCGCCTCTGGAGAACCCTCCGCCACGAGTTTTCCGCCGCCGTCCCCGCCTTCTGGCCCCAAATCCAGCACCCAGTCGGCCTCGGCGATCACGTCCAAATCGTGCTCGATCACGACCACGCTGTGCCCGCCATCGACCAATCGGTGCAGCACGCGTATCAAGCGCTCCACATCGCTCATGTGCAGGCCCACCGTGGGCTCATCCAGCACGTAGAGCGTGTGCGGGGCTTTCTGGCCTCGGCGGCTGATGTCGTCGCGCACCTTGCTGAGTTCGGTGACGAGTTTCATGCGCTGCGCTTCGCCGCCTGAGAGCGTGGGGCTGGGCTGGCCGAGCGTGAGGTAGCCCAAGCCCACGTCTTGCATGAGTTTGAGCGGGTGGGCAATCGCGGGCATGCTCGCAAAGAACTCCACTGCCTCGTCGGTTTCCATCAGCAGCACGTCGCCAATGGTTTTGCCCCGCCAAGTCACGGCCAGGGTGTCGGCATTGAAGCGTGCGCCGTGGCACTCGTCGCAGGGCACTTTCACGTCGGGCAAAAAGCTCATCTCAATCGTCTTCATGCCCTGGCCTTCGCAACCGGGGCAGCGGCCTTCACCGGTGTTGAAGCTGAAGCGGCCTGCCGCGTAGCCGCGCGCTTTGGCTTCCAGCGTGTCGGCAAAAAGGCGGCGGATCAGATCGAAGAAGCCGATGTAGGTGGCCGGGCAAGAGCGGGGCGTTTTTCCAATCGGCGTTTGGTCGACTTCCAGCACGCGGTCCACGGCCTGGCAGCCTTCGACGGTTTTGCAATTCGTCCAGCCGTTGAACATTTCGGCTCTTGAGGCAGCTTCTCTGCCGATGCCGCGCGCAGTTACAGCCTGTGCCACATTGGCCAAAAGCACATCGCGCGCAAAGCTGGATTTGCCCGAGCCGCTCACGCCCGTGACTGCCACCAGCCGATGCAAGGGCACGCGCACATCGATGCCTTGTAGGTTGTGCAGCTTGGCGTGTTTCACCACTAGCGCCGCATCGCCCGGCGCGCGGCGGGCCACCAGCGGGTGCTTCATTGCCTGGCGCAAGTAGCGCCCGGTCACCGAGTCTTCGGCTTCGCCCAAGTCCGTCGGATCGCCTTGCGCCACCAGCTGCCCGCCGCGTTTGCCTGCGCCGGGGCCAATGTCGATGATGTGGTCTGCGCGGCGGATGGTGTCTTCGTCGTGCTCCACCACCACGAGCGTGTTGCCTTTGTCGCCGAGTTTGGCAAGGGCGTTGAGCAAGATGTGGTTGTCTCGCGCATGCAGGCCGATGGTGGGCTCATCGAGCACGTAGCACACGCCTTGCAAATTGCTGCCCAGCTGCGCGGCCAAGCGGATGCGCTGGGCCTCGCCGCCCGAGAGCGTTGGCGCCCCGCGATCCAGCGTGAGGTAGCCAAGGCCCACTTCTTGGAGGAAGGAAAGGCGCGAGAGGATCTCAGGAATCAGATCCCGCGCCACTTCACCATCACGGCCCGCAAGCTGCCAGCCAGCGATCACGGCCTGCAAATCGCGCACGCTCAAGCGCGCCATCTCGGCAATGCCCATGCCTTGAAACTGCACGGCGCGGGCTTGTGCGTTGAGCCGCGTGCCGTGGCAGCTGGGGCAGGCTTCACCGCTCACATCATCCAGCTCCGGCTCGGCAAAGCTTTGCTCGCGGCCCTTGTCTTGATCGTCGCGCTGGGTGTCGTCGAGTGCTTTGCGTTGCTCGCGTGTAAGCGCCACGCCTGTGCCCACGCAGCTCGGGCACCAGCCGTGTTTGCTGTTGTAGCTGAAAAGGCGGGGGTCCAGCTCGGCGTAGCTCGTGTCGCACATCGGGCAAGCGCGCTTGGTGGAAAGCGCTGTCAGCTTGCCAATGCCCGCGCCTTTGCCACCGAGCTTGGATGTGGGCTCGCCCGCCATGGCGGTGCTCAAACCGCTGAGTGAAGACAGCACGTGCACCACGCCCTTGCCAATGTCGAGCGCGGTCTTCAGTCGCTCGCGCAAGTAGGGTTCGGTATCGGCTGCCACCTGCACATCGGCCACCGGCAGCTCAATCGTGTGCTCCACAAAGCGATCCAGGCGCGGGAAGCCGGTGGTGGGCAAAAACTCGCCATCGACGCGCAAGTGCGTGTAGCCGCGAGGCCGCGCCCAATCGGCCCATTCGGTGTACACGCCCTTGCGATTGATCACCAGCGGCGCGAGCAGCCCGATGTGTTGGCCGGCATGCTCGCGCAGCAGTTGCGCGGCAATGCTGTCGGGCGATTGCGGCTTCACGGCCGCGCCGTCTTTTGTGCAGTGCTGGATGCCGAGCTTCACGAAGAGCAGGCGCAGAAAATGCCACACCTCGGTGGTGGTGCCCACCGTGCTCTTGCGGCCCCCGCGCGAGAGCCGCTGCTCAATCGCCACCGTGGGGGGAATGCCATACACCGCGTCCACCTCGGGGCGGCCTGCGGGCTGCACGATGCTGCGGGCGTAAGCGTTCAGGCTTTCCAAGTAGCGGCGCTGCCCTTCGTTGAACAAAATGTCAAAGGCAAGGGTCGATTTGCCTGAGCCGCTCACGCCAGTGATCACGTTGAACTTGCCGCGCGGAATGTTCACGCTCAAGCCCTTCAAGTTGTGCTCTTTGGCGTTGATGATCTCGATGTGCTCGGCCTTGGCCGGCTTGCGCGGGGGCGGCACGGCCGCGTAGGGCAGAGCGCTCACTTCATGCACTGTGCCGAGCGCTTGGTCGTAGTCACGCAGGGCTTGCGCCGTGTGGCTGCTCGGGTGGGCGCGCAGGTCTTCCGGCGTGGTGGCGGCCACCAGCTCGCCGCCGTGAATGCCTGCGTCGGGCCCGAGATCAATCACCCAGTCTGCGGCGCGGATCACATCCAAGTTGTGCTCGATCACGATCAGCGAGTTGCCCGCGTCCAAGAGCTTGCGCAATGCCCGCATGAGCTTGGCAATGTCGTCAAAGTGCAAGCCAGTCGTGGGCTCGTCGAACAGGAACAGCGTGCCTTTTTTGGCGACGGGCGGGTTGCGCGTGTTCGCAGATTCAGCCAAGTGCGCGGCGAGTTTGAGCCGCTGCGACTCACCGCCGGAAAGCGTAGGAACCGGCTGGCCGAGCTTCACGTAGTCCAAACCCACATCAAGCAGCGGTTGCAGCACGCGCAGCACATCGCGGTCAAGTGCGAAGGCTTGGGTTGCTTCGCTCACGGTTAAGTTCAGCACATCGGCCACGTTGAGCAGTGTGGGTTTGCCCGCAAATGTGCGCTCCAGCTTCACCTCCAAAATCTCAGGCCGGTAGCGCTTGCCATCGCAATCAGGGCAGCGCAAGTACACGTCGCTCAAGAATTGCATCTCCACATGCTCAAAGCCTGAGCCGCCGCAGGTGGGGCAACGGCCATCGCCGCTGTTGAAGCTGAATTTGGCAGCGGTGTAGCTGCGCTGGCGGGCGAGCGAGGTGTTGGCAAACAGCGTGCGGATGGCATCCCATGCGCCGGTGTAGCTCACGGGATTGGAGCGCGCGGTTTTTCCGATTTGCGATTGGTCTACAAACACCGCATCGGCCAAATGGTCCGCGCCTAAAAGCCGCAAGTGAGCGCCAGGCGATTCGGTGGCGCGGCCAAAGTGGCGCATCAAGGCAGGGGCCAAGATGTCTTGGATCAGCGTGGATTTGCCCGAGCCGCTCACGCCGGTGACGACCACCATGCGATTGAGCGGAAAACTCACATCAATTTTGCGCAGGTTGTGTTCGGTTGCGCCTTCGAGCAACAGCTTGGGCGTGCTCTCGCTCACCAAGCGCTTGAAGCTTACGCCGATGCGCTTGCGTGCGCCCAGGTACGCGCCTGTGAGCGTGTCGGCGCATTTCAAGGCATCGGGCGGGCCGTCAAACACGATTTGGCCGCCGCGCTCACCCGGGCCTGGGCCCATGTCGATCATGCGGTCTGCGGCCAGCATCACGGCTGGGTCGTGCTCCACCACCACGAGCGTGTTGCCCGCATCGCGCAGGCGTTGCATGGCTTGGATGATGCGGTTCATGTCGCGCGGGTGCAGGCCAATGCTCGGCTCATCCAGCACGAAAAGCGTGTTCACGAGCGAGGTGCCGAGCGCGGTCGTGAGATTGATGCGCTGCACTTCGCCGCCCGAGAGCGTGCGGCTTTGGCGATCCAGCGTGAGGTAGCCAATGCCCACGTCGCAGAGGTAGCGCAAGCGGGTGCGGATTTCGTCTAGCAACAGCGAGAGTGCTTCGGCAAGCACTCCTTTGGGCAACGTCAAGCCGTCCATGAAACGCTTCACATCGTGCAGCGGCAAGCCCATCAAGTCGTGAAGGCTCAGGCCGGGCAGGGCTTCCAGTGTGAGGCGGCTGAAATCCACGCCCCGCGGCATGAATCGCTTGGCACCAGGCAGCACGGCATCGGCCTCGGCTTTGCTGCCCAAGCGCCAAAGCAGCGACTCAGTTTGCAGGCGCGCGCCATTGCACACGGTACACGGCGTGTAGCTCCGGTACTTGCTGAGCAGCACGCGAATGTGCATCTTGTAAGCCTTGGTTTCCAGGTACTGAAAAAACCTTGCCACGCCATACCAGCGCTTGCCCCATTGGCCGTCTTTGTACTCCG
>JAAFHN010000130.1 GCA_013298415.1 Comamonadaceae bacterium | reverse complement strand
GGCAGCATTTACGACTTGCCGATGCAGCCCTACCCGCAGTTTCATTCCACCAGCGAAAAGAAACTGCTGGGCATCACGATCCCAGCCAACACGTCGGCCCGCGAATCGCTCAAGCGCGCGCTGGATGCGATCCACGCTCACCCCAATGTAGGCCCCTTCATTGGCGCGCAACTCATCCAGCGCCTGGTGACGAGCAACCCAAGCTCCGCCTACGTGAGCCGAGTGGCCGCAGCGTTTGCGAACAACGGCCAAGGCGCTCGCGGAGACATGAAGGCCGTGATCCGCGCCGTGTTACTCGATCCAGAAGCGCGCAGCGCAGCCTTCGCAGCCCAAGCGCAAAACGGCAAGCTGCGCGAGCCAATCCTGCGCTACGGGCAGTTTTTGCGCACCTTTGCGGTGAAGGCCGACAGCGGGCGCTACCAAATCTGGAATCTGGAAGACCCGCTGAGCAGCATCGGGCAAAACCCGCTGCGCTCACCCAGCGTGTTCAACTGGTACCGGCCGGATTACTCGCCGCCCGGCGCACTCAGCCAGGCCCGCGTGAGAGCGCCAGAGTTTCAAATCACCCACGAAACCACGGCCACTGGGTACACCAACTTTATGCTGCACGCAGCCGAGCGCACCACCACGCGCTTCAAGGCCACGCTGGGCGGCAACGCCTCGGAGTTTTTCGCAACCGACTACACAGCCGAGCGCGCCCTGGCAGATCAGCCCGACAAGCTTTTGGATCGGCTCAATTTGCTACTGCTCTCAGGCCAAATGAGCCCCGCCCTGCGCACCCAGCTGCTGCGCGCGATCAATGCCGTGCCACTCAACAGCGCAGACGACCGTTTCAAGCGGGTTTCCACTGCAGTCGGCCTCATCATGGTTTCACCCGCCTACGTGGTGCAAAAGTAAGGGGCTGATCATGTCGCTTCGATCCACGACTTCCCAACAGCGTAGCCGTCGCAATTTCCTTGGCTACGCAGGCGGCCTGACAGCCCTCGCAGGCTCGCCCTTCCTCGCCAATTTGGCCAGCATCACCGCACACGCCCAAAGCGCTCCCGGCTACAAAGCCCTGGTCTGCGTGTTTTTGTTCGGCGGCAATGATCAGAGCAACACCGTGGTACCGCGCTCCGGAGCCGAGTACACCAACTACCGCAGCGGGCGGCCCGCCCTTGCGCTCGATGCTGCAAGCCTGCTGCCGATCAGCCCGCTGGGCTATAGCGGCCCAGAGCTTGGCCTGCACCCCAGCCTGGGTGCGCTGCAACAGCTGTTTGGAGCAGGCAAGTGCGCCGTGGTGGCGAATGTGGGCACGCTGAATCAGCCCCTCACAAAAGCACAGTGGAACAACGGCGACCCCAACCTGCCTGTGCCTTACCAGCTCTTTTCGCATTCAGATCAGCAAGGCGCTTGGCAAACAGGCTTACCTGATCGCGCCTCGCAAACCGGCTGGCTCGGCCGCATGGGCGACGCGCTCACACAAGCGATGCAGCCAGGTAGCCCACTTTCGGTGTGCATCTCCACAGGCGGCAACAACATCATGCAGGTGGGCGAGCAGGTGGTGCAGTACCAAATCAGCACACAGGGCGCAGTCAAGGTAGAGCAGATGCCCAACTTGTTTGGTGAAAACGCGGTGGGCGGCCAGGTGCTCCGCTAGATATTGACTGGCAGCACGGCAACACCAGCTCACGCGTTTGAGCAGCAGTACGCCGGCGTGGCCAAGCGCGCGATTGATGCCGAGGCACTCGTGAGCGCTGCGATCAATCCGATCAGCTTGCGCACCACATTTGCCAACAACCCGGTGGCTGCCCAGCTCAAAATGGTGGCCCGAATGATTGCGGCGAGAGCCGCTTTTTCACAGCGTCGGCAAATCTTCTTCGTGCAATCTGGTGGCTGGGATTTTCACGACAACTTGAACACTGACCAGGCCCTGCGCCTGAAGGCGCTGGGAGATGCGCTGCAATCCTTCTACAACGCAACGGTTGAGCTGGGTGTGGCCAACGAGGTCAGCACCTTCACCGCCAGCGAGTTTGGCCGTGCCCTGCAAAGCAATGGCAGGGGAAGCGATCACGGCTGGGGCGGCCACCAATTTGTGATCGGCGGCGCGGTGCAGGGCCAGCGCATCGTGGGGCAGTTTCCGCGCGTGGCCCTCGGCGGCCCAGAAGATGCAGGCCAGGGCCGATTGATCCCGAGTACCCCAGTGGATGCGCTGGCCGCAAGCCTCGGCCGCTGGATGGGCGTGTCAAACACCGATCTGAGCCAGGCACTGCCCAATCTCTCGCGGTTTTCGGCTGCGGACTTAGGACTCTTTGCGAGCTGAGTGCTCGGCGGCTTACGCGGCCTTGCGCAGCGGCACCACTTTTGATGCGGCGGCAGCTTCGGCCAGGGCTTTGAGCTTTTGCAGGGATTGCGGGAAGGTTTTGCGCATGCCAGAGCCGATCAAGCGGCCAAAAATCGGGGCGAGCAGGCCCACAAACACCGCGCGGTGCGTGGCGACCACCTCACCGCCCTTTTTTCCTTGCTCAGCGAGGCCGTACTCAAAGCGCATCTCGCACAGCGGCAGTTTGCACATCACGGTGAAGCCTTGGTTTTGCCGCACTTCGGTGAAGTAGAGCTTGGACTTTGGGCCGCCGTGGGGCACGATTTCGCCGACGGCGCCGCTCACAAACGCGCCTTGGATCGAGGCCGCTTTGGCATATGCCGCTTTGGCATCCACATCCCAAGTGGGCCAGTTGGCCACATCGGCGTAGAACGCAAAAACATCGGCGGCGCTGGCTTGGATCGTGAGGCTGGATTCGAATTGCATGGGGTACTCCGTGGTCAATAGGGAAAGTTGGACGAAAAAGAGGGCTGAGAGGGGAATCGGGGTTGACTTGGAGCTCGCTTGGAAAAAGTTGTCAGCAAGCTTTCAGTGGGATCAGACTGTAAAACTGTCTTGGACAAAACACAATTGCGAGGATTCTTCGTAAAAAACTAAGTTTTTGTTTGGAATCGCAGGCACTTTGGCTTTGACCTCAGCGACGCTCAGATGGGGGAGTAGACGACTTCACGCACATCCATCGAGCCAAACTGCGCAATGGGGCACTTGGCGGCCCAGCCAGTTGCGTCTTGCTCGGCGGCCACGTCGAGCAAGTAGTAGCCACCGATTTGCGTGTCGCCGGGCAATGCGGGGCCGTTTTGGGTCTGGATGCGGCCGTTTTCACCAAACACGCGCTGGCCCTCGTGTGGCATGTTGAGCTGGCCGCCGGCGATCAGCACGCCAGCCTGAATCAGCTGCTGGTTGTACGACTGCATCGCAGCCGTCATTTGCTCGTATTGCTCGGGCGTGGTGTTGGCCATCGCGGCGGGCTGCACTTGGCACAGGAGGAGGTACTTCATGGTGTTTTCTTTCGTACTCAAACTTGAGAGAGAAGCGCTTCAAAATCAAAGCGTGGGTGAACTGTAAAAAAAGACTCAACAAAGCACAATGCAAGTAATGCTTCATAATTTGCGAAGCTAAACTATGGAATTGAGTACTGGAGGAAAGGACAGCCGAAGGACGCAGAAGACGCAAAGGTTTCGCAAAAGTCGCAAAAAACAGCCTCGATCGGGTGTTGAGTTTAGATTCAAAATTTGTAGCAACGAAGCATTTAAATACATGGACAGAGAGCATTTTTGCCTGATTAGGACTATGTCTCAGATGCGCCAACCCGTCCGTTCGGGCTGAGCCTGTCGAAGCCCCCGGCGATGCCCAACGACCAAGCTCAGGGCGAACGGGTCTCTATCTGTGGCTTGGTCCTGATCAGGCATGTTTGATTGATTTTTTTGCGTCTTTTGCGAAGTTTTTGCGTTTTTTGCGTCCTTTGGCTGCCCGGTCCCTTGCGCCCTACGCCCCACCCAACCGAGGAAAACCCATGCAAAGTCTTCGAGGCATCCTGAATTTCGTCCGCACGGCAGAGTTAGGCAGCTTTGCCAAGGCGGCCAAAGAGCTTGAGATTTCCCCCGTGGCGGTGAGCCAAAACGTGAGCCGTTTGGAGACGGCGCTCGGCGTGCGCTTGATGGCGCGATCCACCCGCGCGCTCACGCTCACAGCCGAGGGTGTGGCCTTTTTGGAGCAGTGCAAAGACGCGCTCTCGATGCTGGATGCCGCCTGCAAAAGTGCGTCAACCAGCGCGCAATCGGCCACCGGCCATGTGCGGGCCACCGTGGTTTCGCCACTGGCGTTTCTCTACCTCGTGCCGCTGCTGCCCAAGTTCTATGCCAAGCACCCCGAAATCACACTCGAGTTGGAGCTGAGCGAGGATTCCAGCCCGCTGATCGCCAAGCGCTTTGACGTAGGCATTCGTGTGGGCGCACTGCAAGATGCCGCCTTTGTGGCCCGGCCGCTCGGCCCACTGCGCCTGCCGATTTGCGCGAGCCCCGCGTACTTGGCCGGACGCGGGCAGCCGAAATTGGACGCCATCGCCGAGCACGACTGGCTGAGCCTGCATTTGCCCCTGCAAGAGCGCCCTGCTCCGGTGTTTGCGCAGGTGCGCGAAGCAGGAGCCCGCAGCCTGCGCATGCTTTCCGTGAAGGCCAAGTTTGAAAGCAACGACTACCGCAGCTTGCTGCACGCTTGTGAAGCAGGGCTTGGCCTCGCGCAATTGCCGCTGCCGCTCGTGCTCGGCCCGCTGCGCGAGGGCAAGCTCAAAGTGGTGATGGCCGAACACGCGCCAGAGGGATTGCAACTTTTCATCCACTACCCCAGCCGCAAACAGCTCCCAGCCCGCGTGCGTGCATTCGTGGATTTCTGCATCCAACACCTGGGCGGGCATCCAGATTTGCTGGTGGAAATCGATGGTTTTGTGTCGGGCTAGCGCCCCTGGGCCAAAGCGGCTGGTCGCGCTCGGCTTCCACTGGTCTGCATCGGCAGCCAGCCGTCGCAAACGACTCGCAAGCCTCACTCGGATTTGAGATCGTCGGCCCGCGCTAAGGAAGCTCTGCAGAACCCTTTGTGGATCAGCGCGGGCCGCATCCGGGAGGCTCAGCTAGGCGAAAAGTGAGTCAAATAGCACTGCTATTTGCGAGCTTTTCAACAACGCTGAGCGCCCGGAGGTGGCCCGCGATGGCCGCAAGGGGGTTTTGCAGAGCTTCCCTAAGGAGATTCCCTCCCACCCGCGCTTTCACATCGGCCCACGATCATGCGCTTCAAACAGTTCTTTGCCCTCCTTGGCTTCGCCCTCCTGTGTGGCCTCAGCCTCCCAGCAAAAGCCACCAACTGCCGTGCCGCCGACGCGAAACGGCTCAACGGCGCCTATCGCAGTGCAGACGGCAAACTCCTCTCGGTTCAATCTGCCGGGCCAAACGGCGAGCGGCGCATCACGCACTTCTCAAGCGGCCAGAGCCATCGCCTCTTGCCCAAAAACGATGTGAAATTTGAATCGGGCGCCGACATGGATTCGGCGCAGCCCGTGCGTTTCGCTTACGAGTTTGATCTCGGCCAAAGCGGCGCGTCACAGGCCTTGCGCATCAGCGAGGGCGAACGCACTGTTCTCACCGCCAGCAAGCTCGCCCTGCGGGAGACGACCGCCACCTTCCGAAGCAGCGGCATCGAACTTTTCGGCAAACTCAGCTTGCCAAGCTCGGGCATGGGCCCGTTCAAAACCGTGGTGTTTGTGCACGGCTCAGACCCTGTGCCCTCTGTCGATCAAGAGTGGCTGCCGCACCTACTGGCGGCCAACGGCGTAGCCACTTTTGTGTTTGACAAACGTGGTGCGGGTTGCTCTAAAGGGCAATACGTGCAGCACTTTGGGGTGCTGGCTGGCGACGTGAATGCCGCCGTCGCCTGGCTCAAAACCCGACCCGAAGTCGATGGCCAGCGCATTGGCCTGGCAGGCTTCAGCCAAGGCGGCTGGGTGGCACCGCTGGCTGCGCTGCAAGAGCCAAGCCTCCGCTTTGTGGCCGTGGGCTATGGCCTTGCCATGAGCATGGCCGACGAAGATCGCTTGGAAGCGCCGTTGAAACTCAAAGCCACAGGCGCAAGCGATGCCGCGATTGCAGAGCTGCAAGAGCTGAACGCAGTGCTGCACAGCACCGCAAAAGAGGGGTTCAAAGACTGGCGTGCGCTCGATGCAGCGCTTGAAAAGTTCAAAGATCGGCCTTGGCTTGAAGCCGTCAAGCCTATGCAAACCTGGATGAGCGTGATGCTGCAAATGGGCATTGCGCAGGCCAAAGTTGCTGCGCCCGCGATGTTTGAGCACTTCTTCCAGCCCTTCTACGAACCCATGCCCACACTTGAAAAGCTCAACATCCCCATGCTTTGGATGATTGCCGGGCAAGACATCGAAGCCCCACCCGAAATCACGGTCGAGCGCTTGCAAAAGCTACGCGAGCAAGGCAAGCCCTTCAGCACCCAGATTTTTCCCAATGCCGATCACGGCATGCACGAGTTTGAAATGAAAAATGGCCAACGCGTGCGGACCAAGTTTGCCGAAGGGTATTTTTCAAACTTGCTGAGCTGGATTCACCTCGTGCCTCAGTGAGCCGGTTCGGGCCGTTTGAACGTGGTCGCTGGCGCCTTCACTTGGGTAGTTTTCGAACCACTGTCTAGGTGTTTCTTCGCTTGTTTGCTACTCTTTCAATAGCATTCGGAAGGAGCGTTGCTAGCCGATGTCCACCTGATGAAACCCAAACACGCCGCGTTTGGCATCGGCAAAGTGGCATTCGAGGGCGGTTTTGACGGTTTTGAAGGCGATTTCTTCCCAGGGGATTTCGTGCTCTTCGAAGAGTTTGGCTTCGATGGTTTCGGTGCCGGGGTTGAACTGGTCTGAGAGCAGCTTGGCTTGGTAGAACAGGTGAACCTGGCCGACCCGCGCCACGTTCATGAGCGCGAAGAGGCCGCCCATTTCAATCTGAGCACCAGCTTCTTCGTCGGTCTCTCTCGCAGCTCCCTCTGCGGTGGTCTCGTCCAGCTCCATGAAGCCAGCAGGCAGCGTCCACTTGCCCCAACGCGGCTCGATGTTGCGCTTGCACAAGAGCACTTTGCCCTGCCAGGTGCAAATGGTGCCGACCACATTGAGCGGGTTTTCGTAGTGGATCGTGGCGCAGGCGGGGCACACAGCTCGGGTTTTCACATCTCCGTCGTCGGGCACGCGGGAGACGACGGCAGT
>JAAFHN010000278.1 GCA_013298415.1 Comamonadaceae bacterium | reverse complement strand
AACACTTACTCTCTCGACGCCGCATTCACCGATTCGAACGCTTTAGGTCGACCTTGGCTACCTGGCCCCGGCAGTTACCGCATTCGGCTCTGTTACGGGGCAAAGAGCCGCGCGCTCTTCTTCGATTCTCCCCAGTGTGGCCCGGCGTCCACGCAAACTATCAGTCTGCCCGCGCAATTCTTCTCACCGAGCCTGGCTCCAGCCTCACCACCACAGTCCGTCATGAGTCGGAGCAGCGAAGGGCCGCGCTAGTTCGCTCTCGATAGGCAAACGCAGGCAGATGTTCGGCTTGAACAGTCGAGTCGAAACGCCGTCAGGTCAATCACCAAAGGGCGTTTCGAAGCGGCGGAGAAGCCGCGCTTGCCCCCACTCACTGCACCGCCACCCACCACTCATTGCGGCGATTCCAGGGCAGGGTGAAGGGGTCGTCGTATTGGGCCCAGGCTGGCGCACTGATCGGCTTCAGTTTGTTGGCGGCAACGAACTCCATCAACTCCTGGCGCCTTTCCTCGCGTGCGCCCTGCCCGGCCATGCCAGAAAAGCGCAGCACGGCTCGGCGCTGCGGCTCGGTTACACGGAATTTGATGCGCGCGTCTTGAGGTTTGGGCAGTGTGTCGAGCGTGTATTTGCTCGGCAGCATGAAAGCGACTGTGTAGCTGCCTGCGCCATCGCCAGCCTCGGACTCCGAGGACTGGAGCACCGGTGAAGTCATGGCAATTTTCTCGCTGCGCGGCGAAGCACTCGCCTCTTGCGTCACAGGGGAAGTCATCGCAATCGAGGCCCGCTGCGTGTTGCCGCCAAAAATGTAACGTGCCAGCACCATGAAGCCATCGCGCAGCGTCTGATCGCGGCTGCCAGTGAGCGTGACTTCCGCCACCAGCATGGGCGCGTAGTCGCGCACTTCCAGCGCGCCCTGCTGCTTGAGCACGGTGTAGCGCGGCTGCTCATAGGTGTCGCTCGGCAGCGAGCGAGTTGGCGCATCGGTAGGCTGGGGCGCTGATCCAGACTGGGCTGTGGCAGTCGCTGCAGCAAGGCCAAACCATGCCACGGCTGTGAGATGCAACACCGCCTTGGCTCGACGCGAAAAAAGCCCTTGCCCCAAAGAAAACGATTGAAACACAATTGATCCGTTCACAACCTGACTGATGGGTCAGATTTTGAACGGAATCGCAAATCTGTCACTGAGTAGGGACTTGCAGGAAGCAGCTCACTGAATCGTGACCGACTTCGCACTGCTCACGGGTGCCTGCGCCACGAGCTGCAGTGTGAGCACACCGTGCTCCAGCTTCGCCGTGGTGGATTCCGCATCAAGCGCTTGGGGCAAGCGGTAGGCGGCTTTGTAGCGGCGGGGTGCGTCATCGAGCGAAGAGACGCGCAGCACGCGGCCATCGACTTCGATGCGCAACTGCTCTTTGGCAAGGCCCGGCACATCCAAACTCAGCGTGTAGCCCTGCTCAGTGGCGCTGAACTCTGCATGGTCTGAAGAGGGCTGCCAATCGGCTGCAAAGGCAGCGCTGAAGGCAGGCGAATAGGCAAAACGGCGTGAACCAACAGGTGAGAAAAACATGAGCAAACTCCAACGACAATCTCGGGCCTGAGCGCGAGAGCGCTCTCTACAACCCAGGGTGCGATGGCTTGCTGTTTTGATGCTTGTGCCAAGCAGACAACGCGCATCGCATGGTCAGCAGGTGTGTATCCGCACCCCAATTTCAAGGAAGTTTTTGGATGGATTTTTCTAAGCGCGGGCTCTTGAAAGCGCTCGCTTCGGCCTCACTCTTGCCCGCTTTTTCTGCTTCGGCCCAAGCACCTCAACCCAGCATCAAGCTTGCGCTGATCGAAGCACTCAGCGGCGCATTCGCCAACACGGGCGAAGCGGTGTTTCGCAACATCGTGTGGGCCATCGAGCGCGTGAACGCACGTGGTGGCGTGCGCTTGTCCGATGGCAGCCAGCGGCTATTGACGCTTGAGCGCTATGACAACAAGGGCCTGGTGGAAGAGGCGCTCTCAGCCTTCAAAGCCGCGCTGGACGATGGCGCGCAGGTGATCTTGCAAGGCAACTCTTCAGCGGTTGCCGCCGCGCTGATTGACGCGGTCAACAAGCACAACGCGCGCCAGCAAGCGGACAACGAGCGCTCACCGGCCAAGCGGGTGGTGTTCCTCAACTACTCGGCTGTGGACCCCATCCTCACGAATGAGAAATGCAGCCCCTGGCACTTTCGGTTTGACGCCCATGCCGACATGCGCATGAGCGCCCTCTTTGAGCTGATCAAAACCGAGCGCGATGTGAAGAGCGTCTACTTGATCGGGCAAGACTACAGCTTTGGCCAAGCTGTGCTGCGTGAAGCGCGCAAGCAGCTCGCAGCCAAGCGGCCCGACATCAGAACGGCTGGCGATGAGCTGCACCCGCTCGGCCGCGTGAAAGATTTTTTGCCCTACGCCAGCAAGATCAAAGCCAGCGGCGCAGATGCAGTGATCACCGGCAACTGGGGCAACGACCTCACGCTGCTCGTGAAGGCCTGCAAAGAAGTGGGCTACGAGGGCCGCTTCTACACCTTCTATGGCAATGCGCTCGGTACGCCCGCAGCCATTGGCGATGCAGGCTTGGGCAAAGTGTTCGCCGTTGCCGACTGGCTGCCGAACGTGCCCACGCCTGAGAGCCAGGCCTTCTACCGCGCCTTCAAGGCGCGCTACCCCAAACCGCAAGACGACTACGTGCACCTGCGCATGCAGTTGATGATTGAGCTGCTGGCGAATGCGTTGAATGGGGTTGCACTGAACGGGGTGGCGGCAAGTGGCGCGGCCATCGACATGCAAGCCTTGCGCGAGCGCATTTCACGCGGCAGCGCCACGCTTGCGGGCCAAACGCTGCGAATGCGCCCAGAAGACGGCCAAGCCCAGCAGCCGCTGGTGGTGGGCGTGATGGAAAAGCTCGGTAGCCCCGGCGTGCAATTTGATGTGGAAGGCTCAGGCTACGGGTTTCGCGTGGTGCGCCAAATCACCGCTGCGCAAGCAGAAGTGAGTCACGGGTGTGTGATGGCAGCGCGAGGCTAGAACCGGCTCATTTCTGACCCAGCTTGGGCTCCGTGCCCGCAAACAAGCGATTGATGTTGGGCATGTGCTTCACGATGAGGCCCACAGCAATCAGAAACAGACCAAGCGTGACTGGGCGCTCCACGTACCAGAGCACGCGGTCGCCAAACATGTAAGCCACGGGTGCAAACACCGCTGCCACGATGGAAGCCAGCGACACAATCCGCGAGAAGTAAAGGATCACGCCGAAGGACACGAGCACCACCAAGGCCAGCGCCCAGTGGATGCCAAGCACGGCACCCACTGCCGTGGCCACACCCTTGCCACCTTTGAAGCCGAAAAACACGGGATACATGTGGCCCACGACTGCGGCCACGGCAACCAAGGCCACTGTGCCGCCTTCCAGCCCTAGCTTGTCGCCAAAAAGCGTGACCAGGCCCACAGGAATGAAGCCTTTGAGGGCATCCAACACCAAAGTGGCAATCGCTGCGTTCTTATTGCCTGAGCGCAGCACATTGGTTGCACCGGGGTTTTTGCTGCCGTAAGTGCGCGGATCCTTCAATCCGGCAAACTTGCTCACAATCACGGCAAACGACAGAGACCCAATCAAGTAAGCGGCCAGCACGGCCGATGCGGTGTAGATGAATTGCATGCCTTGATTGTCTCAAAACGCGCATCCAAACCTCCATGAACCACCTGCTGCAAACCCTCGGCATCCGATTGCCCATCATCCAAGCGCCGATGGCGGGCGTTCAAAAGGAGGATTTGGCCATCGCGGTCAGCCGCGCTGGGGGCCTGGGCTCGATCCCTGCGGCAATGCTCTCCATCGAGGTGTTGGAGCAGCAATTGCGCGCTTTGCAAAGCGCTGGTGCGCCTTACAACTTGAACTTTTTCTGCCACACCAACCCAGAGCGAGATGCCGCCGCGCAAAGCCGCTGGAAGGCTGAACTGGTGCCCTTCTACGCCGAGCATGGCATCGATGCCACAGCCATTGCTGAAGGCCCGGGCCGTGCACCCTTCAGCGCAGCCGCCTGCGAGCTGGTGGAGCGCTTTTGCCCAAGCGTCGTGAGTTTTCACTTTGGCCTACCCTCGGCTGACTTGGTGCGGCGCGTCAAGGCCGCTGGTGCGCAGGTGTGGAGCAGTGCCACCACCGTGGCCGAAGGCCTTTGGTTGCAGGCGCAGGGCGCAGATGCCGTGATCGCACAGGGCTTGGAAGCCGGCGGCCACCGTGGGCACTTTTTGAGCAACGATTTGAGCGTGCAAATGGGTACATTCGCGCTTTTGCCTCAATTGGTTGCAGCCCTCCACGTGCCCGTGATCGCTGCTGGCGGCATTGCGACCGCGCAAGGCGTAAAGGCAGCGCTTAACTTGGGAGCCGCCGCTGCGCAAATCGGCACGGCCTACCTGCTCTGCAAGGAAGCCACCACGTCCAACGTACATCGAGCCGCCTTGCAAAGCGATGCCG
>JAAFHN010000657.1 GCA_013298415.1 Comamonadaceae bacterium | reverse complement strand
CAAGGGCTTCGCCTTGCCGATGCTCGGGCGTGATTTGGTGCAGGGTGCTGAGCATCATCGGCTGCGTCATGCCGAGTGCGGCGCCTAAGCTGAGCGAGCCCAGGCCCATCAGCACGGGGTGCTGCAAAAACGGATAAAGCGCAAGGATCAGCGCAGTGGCCAGGCACACGCCCATGATGACCTTCCACTCGACCAAGTGCTCGGCAAAGCTCGGCAGCACCAGGCGTATCCCCGTGGCTGCAAATGCAAAGCAGCCCACGATCACTCCAATGGTGGAAGCTGAAAAGCCAAACTCATGCCCAATCACAGGCACCATGAAGCTGTGCAAATCCCAGCACGAGGAAAGCACCCAATTCACCGCCAGGAGTTGCCTGAATTTGGGGTTCTGAAAGAGATCCCAGGCCCGCTCTTTCCCGCCCCCTTCGGGCACAGGCGCAAGCGGCAGCTCGCGCACGCCCTGCACCAGCACCCAGGTAAGGAGCGGCAAGCAAGCCAAGGCGGCAAGGGCCACACGAAAGCCGAAGTGATCGATCAAAAAGCCAGCCAGCACCGGGCCTGCGAAATTGGAGATGGCCGGGCCCACGCCTAGCCAGGAAAACACCTGCTTCAATTCGGTTGGGTTTTGTGCAGCGCGGCCTGCATGCCGCTGCAAGGCAACCAGGGCATAGCCCACCGCCCCACCACTGCCCAGCGATGCCAAGCAAAGCGCCCAGTAGCTCGGGAAAACGGCTGCGAGCGCAATGCTTGCCACACACGCACCCACGGCACCCTGCACGATGCGCTTGAAGCCGATCCGGTCTGCCAGCTTGCCCGCATGCAGCGACAAAAACACCTGGCTGAGGCCAAAGAGCGAAAACAACAGCCCCACTTCGAACGCGCTGTGGCCGATTTTCAGCGCCAGCAGCGGCCCCGCCACCCGCAAACCGCTCATCGCCCCGTGCATGCACACATGGCCAGCGGTCACGCGCAAAAGTTGGTTCAACCTGGTTTTTCTCCTTCGGCTGGATTGTCGTCCAGGCCAGGCAGGAGGGCTGTCGCGCGCTGGGCAGGCAGGGCCTCCACGTTTTTGAGCGCGCGGTACATCATTCGGGTGCGGGTGTCGGCTTTGTCGAGCGTATCGCTGGCCTTACTGACCGATTTTTTCACCTCGGCCACCCACAGCCCAAATTTTTCAAACTCGGTTTTCACCGCGCCCAGCACCTCCCACACCTCGCCCGCCCGCTGTTCAATTGCCAGGGTGTGAAAGCCCATGCGCAGCGCGTTCAGCATGGCCAGCAGCGTGGTCGGCCCCGCGAGCGTGACTTTGTGGTCGCGCTGGAGCAATTCGACCAGCCCAGGGCGGCGCAGCACCTCGGCATAGAGCCCTTCCGTCGGCAAAAAGAGCACGGCGAAATCGGTGGTGTACGGCGGAGCGAGGTAGCTCTCGGCAATGGTTTTGGCCTCGGCGCGGATGCGCTGCTCAAGCGCCTTGCCCGCCACTTCGGCCCCGATTGGATCAGCGCGGTCTTGGGCATCGAGCAAGCGCTCGTAATCTTCGCGTGGAAATTTCGCATCAATCGGCAGCCACACCGGCGAATCGGCCTCGCGGCCCGGAAATCGAATCGCAAACTCCACGCGCTGGTTGCTGCGCGGTCGGGTTTCCACGTTTTTGGCGAACTGCTCTTGCGTGAACACCTGCTCCAGGAGCGCTTGCAGCTGCACCTCGCCAAACACGCCGCGAGACTTCACATTGGTGAGCACCCGCCGCAAATCGCCCACGCCTTGGGCCAAGCCCTGCATTTCGCCCAAACCTTTGTGAACCTGCTCCAAGCGGTCGGCCACTTGTTTGAAGCTCTCGCCTAAGCGCTTTTCCAGCGTGGTTTGCAGCTTTTCATCCACCACCGCTTGCATTTGCTCCAGCTTGGCTTGGTTGCTGGCTTGCAGTTGCGTCAATTGCTGATCGAGCGTGGTGCGCACTTCTTGCATGCGGCGCGCATTCGATTCGCTGAGCGCTTGCAGTTGCGAAGTCAGCGTATCGGTGGTCGCTTTTTGGAGCG
>JAAFHN010000196.1 GCA_013298415.1 Comamonadaceae bacterium | reverse complement strand
GCCGAGGCGGTAGGCCGGTGTGCTGCGTCAAGAGGGTCCCACGCTGTGGCTGATCGGCGGTGGCGGGCATTGGGGAGCGGCTTTCGCCACCCGTTCGGCCCTTGGTCTTGAGGCCTGGCGCGTTGGAATTTTTCTTGCGCGCACCCACATACGCACCGCCGGTGGCCGGCTGGTAGGTGGGAATCAGGTGATGCTTGCCATTGCCGATCAGATCCGCGCGCCCCATTGCTTTGAGCGCATCGCGCAGCAGCGGCCAATTGTTGGCATCGTGGTAGCGCAAAAAAGCCTTGTGCAAGCGCCGCCTGCGATCCCCGCGCACAACATCCACCGCTTCGCTCTCACGCCCCACTTTTTTGAGAGGATTTTTTCCGCTGTGGTACATCGCCGTGGCCGTAGCCATGGGGCTTGGATAAAAGGTTTGCACCTGGTCGGCCCGAAAGCCATTTTTCTTCAGCCAGAGCGCCAGGTTCATCATGTCTTCATCGCGCGTGCCTGGGTGCGCTGCGATGAAATATGGAATCAGGTACTGCTTTTTTCCGGCTTCGGTGCTGTACTTGTCGAAGAGTTCTTTGAATCGGTCGTATGTGCCAATCCCCGGCTTCATCATCTTGGAAAGCGGCTCGCCTTCGGTGTGTTCCGGCGCAATCTTCAAGTAGCCACCCACGTGATGGGTGACGAGTTCCTTCACGTACTCGGGCGAGCGCACGGCCAGGTCGTAGCGCAAGCCTGAGCCGATCAAGATCTTCTTCACGCCCTTCAGGCTTCGGGCCTTGCGGTAAAGCTGGATCAAGGACGAATGATCGGTGTTCAAATTTGGGCAAATGCCTGGCCAGACGCAGCTGGGCTTGCGGCAATGCGATTCGATTTCGCGCGATTTGCACGCGATGCGGTACATGTTGGCGGTCGGCCCGCCAAGATCGGAGATCACGCCAGTGAAGCCTGGCACTTTGTCGCGAATTTCTTCGATCTCGCGCAGGATTGAGCCTTCGCTGCGGCTTTGGATGATGCGCCCCTCGTGTTCGGTGATCGAGCAAAAGGTGCAGCCGCCGAAGCAGCCGCGCATGATGTTGACCGAAAAGCGGATCATTTCCCAGGCGGGGATTTTTGTCGGCCCGTCAAACCGGCCTTGATCGTCAGCGTATGCGCTATGCGGCTTGCGGGTGTATTGCAAGCCAAACACGAAATCCATTTCTTCGGTAGAAAGCGGAATCGCAGGTGGATTCAGCCACACATCCTTGGCTGTATTGCCCTCACCGTGCCGCTGCACGAGCGCCCTCGCGTTGCCAGGGTTGGTTTCCAGGTGCAACACGCGGTTCGCGTGCGCGTACAGCACGGGATCACGCTTCACATCTTCAAAGCTCGGTAGCCGGATCACGCTGCGCTCTCGCGGCGGCACTTTGAGTTTTTGCAACTTCGGGTTGGCGATCATTTGCACAACCTGCGGTTTACTCAGCTGGTCAAATCCCGTCGGGTTGATGCCGCTGTCGGAGTCGTCGCGCACGCATTCTCCGCCCTGCTGTTTGGCGATTTCGCTGCTCATCATGTACGGGTTCACGTGGGATTCCACGCGCCCCGGCTGATCCACGTTGGTGCTGTCGATTTCGAACCAATCATCAGGGCTAGCGCGCCGAACAAACGCGGTGCCACGGACGTCGGTGATGCTGCGCACATCTTCGCCAGCGGCAATTCTGTGCGCCACCTCAACCAAGGCCCTCTCGGCGTTGCCATAGAGCAGCAAATCGCACTTGGCGTCCACCACCATGCTGCGCCGCACACTGTCTTGCCAGTAGTCGTAATGCGCAATTCGCCGCAAGCTGGCCTCGATGCCGCCCATGATGATCGGCACATCGGGAAAGGCTTCCTTACACCGCTGCGCATAGACGAGCGAGCAACGATCTGGCCGCTTGCCGCCTTCGCCGCCGGGGGTGTATGCGTCATCGCTGCGGATTTTTCGATCAGCCGTGTAACGGTTGATCATGCTGTCCATGTTGCCTGCGCTCACACCGAAGAAAAGATTTGGTTTTCCCAGCGCTTTGAAAGGTTCCGCACTGTGCCACTCAGGCTGCGCAATGATGCCCACACGAAAACCCTGTGCCTCGAGCACACGCCCCACCACCGCCATGCCAAAACTCGGGTGATCCACGTAGGCGTCGCCGCACACGATCACGATGTCGCAGCTGTCCCAGCCCAGGCGATCCATCTCTGCGCGGGTCATCGGCAGCTCGGGCGCTGTGCCAAAGCACTCCGCCCAAAAGCGCGGGTAGCTGTGGATGGAAGGGGGGGCGATCTCGGGCAGACCAGGTTCGCGCCAAACGGGCAGTGCAACAGACATGGTCGCATTGTCCCAGGTGTGGGGGGATCTCACAGCGAGAGGACAATCCAAAGTCATGGGCATCGTCGTTTCCATCCTCGGCGCCGAAAGCACGGGCAAGTCTTCGTTGGCCAAAGCCCTCCACGCTCGGCTGTCTCCAGCTCAAACCGGGGAGTGGGTCGTCGTGGACGAGGCGCTTCGGCAATGGTGCGAAGCGCGAGGTCGCACACCGCGAGTGGACGAGCAAGCCGAGATCGCGATGCGTCAATCCGATCGCATCGCGCGCGCATCCGAGCACGCGCATGTGATCGCCGACACCAGCGCTTTGATGACCGCGATCTACAGCTGCGTGCTCTTCGGTGACCACAGCCTGATGCCTCTTGCCTTGCAAACGCAGCGCGGATACGCGTTGACGGTGCTTGCCGAGGATGACTTTCCCTGGGAAGGCGGTGACTGGCAGCGAGACGGGCCGAAAATGCGATCCGCAGTGCAACTCGAGCTGCGAAACGCGTTGCGCGATGCCGGCATCCCGTACACGAGCGTGGTGGGGTCGGTGGCAAGCCGCGTAGACGCATGCGTTCGGGCGCGTCATGCCCTTGCACCCCTGCAGTCAACGCCGAAGGAAACCGGCCTCGCAAAGCTGCGTTTGCAACACATTGTTTAAGTTCGTTGCATTCCAGCAACTCATGCCCCCACGCTGGGGGAGTGGGTCGCTTGCGAAAACTTACAGAAAGTGGAATATTTGACGGATAGCAGTGTCCGCTGCGCTTCAGGCAAGGCCCAGTGTCAGACGTTTCTTCGCTTTCCCCCTCCTCGCTCGCTATCGAGCCGCTGAGCGCAGAATACCGTGCAGTAGCCGCCGATTTACTTTTGGACCGCAGCGACAGCAGCCAGTCAGGATTGTCAAAAGCAGAGGCAGCAGCCATCGCCCAGCGCATGCATGCGGGCAAACTGCGAGACGGTGATCGGTTCAGGTTCGGTGCTGGACCAAGGGCTGATCATGCGGTACTGCTCGTACTGCATGGCGAGGTGTCGATTCAGGTGCGAATGCGCGATCGCGCGCCCGTAGCCATGTCGGCAAGTTCAGGCCGAGGCGAGTTTTTGGGATTGATCAGCGCTTTTGGGGGCTCGATCAGCCCCGCTGTTGTGCGTGTGAACGAAGACTCCGTTTTTGCAGTGCTCTTTCGTGCCGACCTGCAGCTTTTGGCCAAAGCATCGCCGCTGGCCTACGGCAAATTGATGCATCTTTTCACCTGCGAACTGGCAAAGCTTGGGGCTGAATTCATGGCGCGCTTTGCGGTGATGGACCGCCTTACGAGAGGCTTGCAACTCGAGCTCGCGAACCACACGCCGGAAGATGAATCGAATGGAGAGGCCAGGGATGCGCGGGCCTTCATCGAAACTTTCGAATTGCGCTGAACGGCGCAGACCGAGTCGGCGTCAGTCGTCCTCGGGAAACGCAGTGGTTTGACCGTCGTGTGGACCCGAAGAACGTACCCCAGCGGTTGAGGGGCCAGACTGTCTTCCGAGTGCAACTTTCACTTGCGTGGTGACGGCGCCAGCCAGGTACAGGCCTTCCAGTATTTTGGTCAAGCGCTGCGGCGTCCAGCCGGTATCCAAGCCGAGTTGCCCCAGCGTGCGGGGCTCGTCTTTCAACAAATCCAACACCTCGACGTGCTCTGGCCAGAAGAGGCTGGGCTCAACGGCCATCGCTCGCTTGGCAAAGATGAGCCGACTTTGGTAGCGGCTCGGCAAAAAGTTATTCGGGGATCTGGTGGCAAACTGCCACATGCAAGAAGCCAAGGTGGCGCCTGCAAACCCAAGTGAAAGCCGCGAGTCGGCGGCAGGTTTGGAAATCCACTGGGCACTCAGCATTTGGGCGGGCTCAGCCTCAGGCGCAATCAAGGCCATGAAGCGGCCCATGTCCACCACGCCAAGCAAGCGGGGCCGCTCCTCCACCGACATGAGGTGGTAAGCGCCTGCGCCTGCTTCGAGCTGCGATCGCGAGGACGCGAGCGACCAACCCACCGCTTGCTGCTGCAAAAGCGAGGCCATCCTGCGTGAAACCTCCGCAAGCGCAGCGCTGGGATCACTACCGAGTGACAGCACCACCGCAGACGGCAGCGCTTGGATGGCATCCAAGACTTGCCCGCCACTCGCAGGCGGCACAACGAGCACCAAGACTTGACGGCCCACGTTCGGAAGCCGCACTTGGGCATGCGCCTCCACGTGGCAAAAGAGCACATCAAAGCGATCAAACCCAACCCAGCGCCAATCCAAGCAGCCAGGCCCGCGCCAACGCAGCGCTTCGGTGAGCTGCGTCTGCGTGCTTTCGTCAAGCCCGAGCGCAAACGCGTTCAAAACCAGTTGTGCCATATCCCCGGATGTTCTCAAGCCGAAAAACCCATTGCGTCAAGGCAAATTGAACGCATTTCGACATTGCAGGAATTTAACCAGAGTTCCCCTCGAATGGCAAACGGTAATCAGCAGCGCCTCGCGCGACTCCCATTTCTCGTGCCTGGATGCGCGAAGTGTGCTGAACCTCAGTGTCGCGGGGCTTCAGGTGTCGCGTCGGGCACGCCCGCCAAGGCAGCGGCGGCATCCACCGCGTCAAACGCATAGGCCGCGCCGCAAAATTCGCAGCCCACTTCAATCACTGGGCGCTCTGCCAAGATGCTGTCGACTTCAGCCCGGCCCAGGCTGCGCAGCATGCCGCTCACGCGCTCGCGAGAGCAGGTACAAGCGAAGCGCGGGCTGCTTGGCGGGTGGCGCAAAAGCTTTTCATTCCAAAACAAGCGATGCAGCAGCTCCATGGGCGGCTGAGCCAGCAACTCTTCCGACTTGAGGCTGGCGACGAGCGCGGCCACATGCTCAAAGTCAGCATGGCTTTGTGCAGCTTCTTCACCCAACTGCCCGATGTTGCCCACTCCCTCGCGCGGCATGCGCTGCACCAGCACGCCTGCGGCGGCCGCATCGTTGGCGGCCAGCACGAGCATGGTGTCCAGCTGCTCGCTTTGAAGCATGTAGTGGGCCAGCACGTCTGAAATGCTTTCCAGTTTTTCGCGGCGGTCGCCAAACAGTGGCACCACGCCTTGGTAGGCTTGCTGGCCGGGAACACGGCCTCGCGGATCAAGGGTGATGGCGCATCGCCCTTGGTTGTTAACATTCACCATCACACTCAAACGCGCGCCCTCGCCCACTGGCGCTTGCACGCTGGCAGTGCAGCGAAATTGAATCGCATCCTGTGATTCGTTGAGCGACGCTTCGGCCACTGCCAAACGCACCGGGCCGTCGCCTTCGATTTGCAGTATCAGCGTGCCCTCAAACTTCACGCTGTTGTGCATCAACACGGCGGCTGCAGCCATTTCGCCCAGCAAGTGCCTCACGGGCGCGGGGAAAACGCGCTCGCCTT
>JAAFHN010000409.1 GCA_013298415.1 Comamonadaceae bacterium | reverse complement strand
TCCAAACCGCTCTGGCTGGCAGCCCGCAACGCCCGCGCATCGCGCTTCGCCCTGCTTGGAACTTTGATGCCGCTTTAGGTGAGCGCAAGCTGTGCACGCTGCTACAAACCAGCAGCCTGCATGCCTTTGGCGCGGATGCACTGCCCGCCGCGCAATCTGCCGCTGCGGCCTTGCTGGCCTATGCCGAGCACACACAGGGAAGGGCGCTCGCGCACGTGAGCAGCCTGCGCGTGGAGCGGGCGAACACGTTGATCGACTTGCCGGAAGCCACGCGCCGCAATTTGGAGCTGACGCAGACCCTGCGCGGCGAAAGCCAGCCCACGCTGCTGAGCCTGCTGGACACCTGTGCGAGTGGCATGGGCAGCCGCATGCTGCGCCGCTGGCTGCTCGCGCCTGAGCGAGATCGCGCCACCGCCAAAACCCGCCTCGCGCAAATCGCCGCACTGCGCGACGGTGGTCAACGCGAGCTGGCGGATGTGCTGCGCAACGTGGCCGATGTGGAGCGCATTGCTGCCCGCATCTCGCTGCGCCAAGCCCGCCCCAGAGAGCTTGCAGCTCTGCGCGAAACGCTATCAAATGCAGAGCAGCAAATCAAACAAACAGTAGGACAGAGGAGTGATATTGCATCAAATTTCACTCCAATTGCCTCCGAAATGGCCTTAGACCCTGCTTGCGCGACTTTGCTGGCGGCATCGATCGCGCCAGAGCCCGCCGCGATCCTGCGCGATGGTGGCGTGATCGCAAATGGCTTTGATGCCGAGCTTGATGAGCTGCGTGGCATTGCCACCAACTGCGATGCCTACCTGCTCGATCTGGAATCCCACGAACGCGAGCGCACGGGCATTGCTAACTTGCGTGTGCAATACAACAAAGTGCACGGCTTTTTCATCGAAGTCACGCAAGGCCAGCTCGACAAAGTGCCCGCCGACTACCGCCGCCGCCAGACGCTGAAAAACGCCGAGCGCTTTCTCACGCCTGAGCTGCAAGCCTTTGAAGCCAAGGCGCTCAGCGCCCAAGAGCGATCGCTTGCCCGCGAAAAGCTGCTTTACGAGCAAGTGCTGGAACAACTACAGCCCTTTGTGGCCGCGCTCATGCGCATGGCCAATGCACTTGGCACGCTGGATGCGTTGCAGGCGCTGGCGGAGCGCAGCTTAAGCCTGAACTGGTGCGCGCCGCAATTCGTGGCGCACCCCTGCATCGACATTCGCCAAGGCCGCCACCCGGTGGTGCAAGCGCGCTTGAACGAGCAAGCCACGAGCTTCATGCCAAACGATTGCGCGCTGAGTGCCAAGCACCGCCTGCAAATCATCACTGGCCCCAACATGGGCGGCAAAAGCACCTACATGCGCCAAGTCGCACTCATCGTGCTGTTGGCTTCCATCGGCTCGTTCGTGCCCGCGCAAAGCTGCACGCTTGGGCCTATCGACGCGATTCACACCCGCATCGGCGCGAGCGATGATTTGGCGAACGCCCAGTCGACCTTCATGGTGGAAATGAGTGAAGGTGCGCAAATTTTGCGCAACGCAACAGCGCAGAGCCTGGTGCTCATGGACGAGATTGGCCGAGGTACGAGCACCTTTGACGGTTTGGCACTCGCGAGCGCCATCGCCACCCACCTGCACGACAAAAACCGGAGCTTCACGCTTTTTGCCACCCACTATTTCGAGCTGACCGAGCTACCCGCCAAGCACGCGGGGGCTGTGAACATGCATGTGAGCGCCACCGAAAAAGGCAACGATGTGGTGTTTCTCCACACCATCGAGCCCGGCCCTGCGAGCAAAAGCTACGGCGTGGCCGTGGCCAAACTGGCAGGTATGCCCCAAAGCGTGGTGAGCCAGGCGCGCAACAGCCTGAACGCACTAGAAGCCGCACAACAAGCAGGTAAAGCACAGGTGGATTTGTTTGCCGCGCCGCCAGAAGTTGCTGCTTCGGCTGAGAGCGCGGCAGAAGCGGCGCTGAAGGCGATTGATCCAGATGCCCTGTCGCCGCGAGAGGCCTTGGAGGCGCTGTATCGCTTGAAAGCGATCGCGCCGTAACACCAGGTTGAGAAACTCGCTACCTTCAAGCTATTTTTGCGGCAAGCCGCTGCTTTACAACGGCCTTTACTTCCAGTGATTGCCGTGAGCGCTCGCCATGTTGACCGAAGACAGACTCGCCTAGTGTGTACGCGTCCGGCCGTCGCACGCTAATTTCTGCGTTGGGCTTAAAACTTGAGTCGCGCCCATTCATCGCCACAACATCCGACCGGAAGGTGGTGGAGTCTGTAGCCCCGCAGACAACGGGCGCAAACAAGCTCATGCGTGACATTTTGTAAACCTGCAAACAGGGACGAAAACACTAGCCCTAGTGTGTTGCGGCTGTGTTTAACACCAGATATAGTGTCCGGGTTGGCAGTCACATTTGGTGACTGCCAATGAGGAGATCGCTCGGGAACGGCAATTCCCAAGCGATCAGGATTGGAGTCAGTTGCCCGACTATTCCAGTCCAGCCAGGCGCAAGCAAGGCATCCCTGCATCATGCCACGGCATGAGGTAGTTGTGCTTACTGGTTTCTCACAATGTCGGGCTCGTTTGAGCCGCATAAAGGAAACTTAATGGCAATACAAAAAATCGGTCGATCCTTTGGCCAACCTCGTCGCTGCGTTCGTAGTTGTCGACGACAGCCTACGACCAATCCCGTAGCCCTACGGGTGTCCAGCAAACAGGTTCGTCGGGGGGGTCAACGTAACCGCTGCAGAGGTCTGACGTGGCGATGGTCGATCTCGCCATGGCAACTGGCATTGCTACTTGCCGGATTTTCCGAGTTCAGGATTCACCTTCACTTTTTTTGAACGCGAACAGCGCGATACCTGAGCTCGGGCGGCCTTGCGAGCAGTCGCAAGGCTGGTCGCGAGGATGCGATTGCGTAACGGAGGGCACATGCGCACCTGGTTGATGAAAGCCGAACCCGACGACGTGTCAATTGACGATTTGGCCGCGCGGCCGGGGCAAACGGTGGCTTGGTACGGCGTGCGCAACTACCAAGCGCGCAACTTCATGCGCGATGACATGCGTTTGGGTGACTTGCTTTTTTACTACCACTCGGCCTGCGCCGAGCCGGGGATTGCGGGCGTAGCCGAAGTCTGTAAGCTGGCCTACCCCGACGCATCGCAGTTCGACGCCGAAAGTCCCTACTTCGACCCCAAAAGCGACCCTGCCAACCCACGCTGGCTGAATGTGGACGTAAAGCTCAAAGCCTGCTGGGAACTCATCCCACTGGCATGGCTTCGCGCCCAACCCGACCTCGCCGACATGCGCCTGCTCGCTCGAGGCAATCGCCTCTCAGTGATGCCGGTCGATGCGGCGCACTG
>JAAFHN010000506.1 GCA_013298415.1 Comamonadaceae bacterium | reverse complement strand
TCCTCGGGCAAATCAAGCGTGACCAAATTGTTCATCGCACCCGCGAAGTGCAGCACCTGCGGAAACGGGTCGTAGAAGTGATGCAGCAAAGCCTTCCAGCGCTGGTAAGGCTCCGATTGCCGAAACCCCACCGTGTGATCTTCCAGCGTTTGCCAGCGCACGAGCAGCAGGTAGTGGTGGTCGTCTTGGATGCAGCGCTGCAAATCCAAATCGACGAAACCGGGGCTTGCGCTGATGATCTGCCGGGCCTCGGCGAATGCCGCTTCAAACGCAGCGGTTTGGCCGGGTTTGATGTGGAGGTGGGCGGTTTCTGTGATCATGTGACGGCCTGGCCTGGCGCGTGTTCGGCCAAGAGCTTGGCGGCTCTCGTTTGCCAGCCTTTGCCCGACGCCCGCCACTTGGCCAAGGCCTGTGCATTGATTCGGATCGCTACTTGTTCGGTGGTGGCGCTGCCCGCCGGCCTTCCGCGCGGTTTCATGCCCAGCACTTTTTGCAGCTCCAGCGGCAAAGCTTCGTTTGATGGGCGAAAGAGGCCGAAGTCCGCTTTGCCCAACTCGCGCACTTCGCCTTCGGCATCAATCAGCGGCAAAGGTTTGTTCATAGGCGTAGACCTCTCGTGCATTGGCTTTGCGAAAACTGATGACTCGAATCCCACCCGAAATTGGTGTGAAACACAAAATGTGCAAGCGTTGCGCCACATAGCCCGCCGCTACCCATCGCGGCTCCGGGTATGCCCGGCGTTCGTCTGCTCGCACGACAGCAGTCTCAAAATCAAACTCCGCGACCTGCTCGAACCCAAATCCGCGTTCGCTCCGGTTTCGCTCGCTTTTGACTGGATCGAACTCGAGGCGCATCGGAAATTATTGTAGATGCAAAAATGACCCATTGCCTGGCGCGATGCATGCAGGCTCCCTGGGGTGGGAGGTTCGCGCGTGTCAGGCCGCGTTGGTTGTTGCGGCAGCCTGCGCGTCTGCTTCGCGGCTTTGCTTCGCAATCTCTTGAAGCTTTGCAATGACCTCAGCGGCGGATTCCTGCAGCGCGGCTTTGGCGCGAGCGTCGTCTTGCCTGAGCCAGGCAACGACATCGGTGATGAGTTGCGCCTTCGCCCGCTTCCGGTCGTGATCGTCAGTGATTGCCAGCACTTCCTTCGCGCGGCTTTGGAAGTCCGCAGGGTAGTAGTGCTCAAAGTTGTCTTGCCGAAGGCAAATGAAACGCTCTGCCGACTCGCTTTTGAATGCCTTTTCAAGATCCGCTTTCACCTTCAAACCGGATTCATCGCCGTCGATCAGAACCCAGCAGCGACCCTTGTACACCGGCTCTAGGCTGGCGAACACCATCATGCGTTTGAGTTCGTCAAAGCTCGCCGACACCTTGTTCACGCCGCCTGCGGAATAGGTGCGGAAAGATCGCCTTCACGCAGCCCCAGCCTGACGAATTCGGCTACCAGCTCACTCAGCGAAATGCCTCGTTGCATCGCCATCGCTCCTGCCGCTCGCAGCATATCCTCGGGCAAATCAAGCGTGACCAAATTGTTCATCGCACCCGCGAAGTGCAGCACCTGCGGAAACGCGTCGTAGAAGTGATGCAGCAAAGCCTTCCAGCGCTGGTAAGGCTCCGATTGCCGAAACCCCACCGTGTGGTCTTCCAGCGTTTGCGAGCGCACGAGCAGCAGGTAGTGGTGGTCGTCTTCGATGCAGCGCTGTAGTTGCAAGTCGATGAAGCCAGGGCTTGCGCTGAGGATGCTGCGCGCTTGAGAAAAGGCCGCTTCAAACGCAGCCGTTTGGCCGGGTTTGATGTGGAGGTGGGCGGTTTCTAGGATCATGTCCGGTACCGAGAAAGACGATGCTTTGCACGTGTAGTGCAGCAGTTGAACTTGCTAGGGAGCTTTGAGCGCGGGCACCGTCGGCGTGCGCCCGCAAGTCTCCGAAGACGAGGAGATCACGTATCGACAGTCATCTGAAGCGGGTGACCAGGGTGTTTCGACGTTCGGGCCGGGCGACTGAGGGGGCGCTCGGTAAGGGCCGGGGTGACTAAACCCGAAAGTCTGCACCAGCACATAGGGCTCTGCACCTGCATCGCATTGAAACTGCTTAGCGGCTGTCGTGACTTCTGCGGCAAAGAGCCGCTGCAAGAGGCGTGTAGGTGCTGTGTTGCCTACGATTTGAACGCTCTCAACACCGCCTTGCGTGTTGATACGCATCTGCGCAGTGACCTCTGCCGACGCTCCTACTTCAGCCGCAGCCTTCGGCCATTGTGGCTGCGGGCGCACCCGACAACTGACTTTTGCAACCGCAACTTTTGACCCGCTTGCAGCGGATGCTAGCGCTGAGGGACTCAAGTTGACGACGGGTGAGGCGGACGCAGCATAGACCGGCGCAAACACCGCTAAAGCAAACGTCAACGCACTTCTCAATGACCCAGCACATTCAACGTGCGTCCGCTTGAAGTTTGGCACCAGCTCGCCCACAGAGCAGCACGCCATCTTCAAGCCGCCTTCTTCACCATCGATTCCACCCACTCTGTCGGCGCCATCGGAAACCCGAGTCGCTCGCGGCTGTCGTAGTAGCTTTGAGCCACGGTGCGGCTCAGGTTGCGGATTCGGCCAATGTAGGCGGCGCGTTCGGTGACGCTGATGGCGCCTCTCGCGTCGAGCAAATTGAAGGTGTGGCCGCACTTCAAGACTTGCTCGTAGGCGGGCAGGGCGAGTTGGGCTTCCATCAGGGCTTTGGCTTTTTCTTCGTGTTTGCCGAAGGCGTGGAAGAGGAAGTCCACGTCAGCGTGCTCG
>JAAFHN010000432.1 GCA_013298415.1 Comamonadaceae bacterium | reverse complement strand
CGTGATTGGCCTGCCATGGGTCACGCCCGAGAGCGGGGGTTGGTTTGACGCGGCCCTGCTCGCCGTGGCAGCCGCGGCCATCCTGGCGCTGGCCTTGGGCAGCAACAGCCGCGAAGGCTTGGCGCTCCAGGCGAGCCGCGATGCGCCGCTGCGGGCTGCGGCCTCGGGCTGGTCGGTGCCGTGGTTGCGAGCACGGGCCTATGTGATTTCGGCGCTGATGGCAGGCCTTGCAGGTGCGCTGATGGCCGCGCACAAGGGGGCGGTGTTTCCCACGGCGGCATCGGTTGCCACCTCGGTGGACGCGCTCTTGGTGATTTTGCTCGGCGGCGTGCATCAGCTTTGGGGCGCTGCGCTGGGCGCGGGCGCGCTGGCTTGGCTGAGCGCCGAGCTTGGGCGCGGTTTTGACTACTGGAAGGGCGCGCTCGGCTTGGTGGTCATGCTGCTGATGGTACTGGCTCCCTCGGGTCTGCTGGGTTTGCGCATCCGAAAGCGCATCGCATGAGCGGCTTGCAGGTCACCGGCCTGGCGCGACATTTTGGCGGCGTAAAGGCCGTCGATGGCGTGAGCTTTTCGGTGGCGCCTGGGGAATGCGTGGCCCTGATCGGGCCAAACGGCGCGGGAAAGAGCACTTGCTTTGCCTGCATTGCGGGGCAGTTGCCGCCGAGCGTCGGCAGCGTGTCTTGGGGTGGTCATCGCATCGATGGCATGAGCCCAGCCCAGCGTTTGAGGCTTGGCGTGGGCCGCAGTTTTCAAGTGGCTCAGGTGTTTGAATCGCTCACAGTGCTACAAAATATAGAGCTGTGCAGTCAACAAATACTAGGACAGAGCAGCGATTTACTTCAAAAAGCTGGCCTGGAGGCCCATGCGAAGGCTCGTGCGGGTGATTTGCCCTATGGCGCGAAGAAGCGATTGGAAATGGCGATGGCTTTGGCAAGTGGGCCAAAGCTTTTGCTGCTCGATGAGCCAGCCGCCGGTTTGTCGGCCACAGAGCGGGCGGGCCTGATGCGATGGGTGCGCGAAGTGGCCGCCTCGGGCGTGGCGGTGCTCTACACCGAGCACAACATGGATGCGGTGTTTGGCGTGGCAGATCGCGTGCTGGTATTGATCGATGGCCAGCTCGCGGCCGAGGGCACTGCCGACGAGGTGCAAGCGAACCCCACGGTGCAAACGCGCTATCTCGGCCGAGGGCAGGGGGCTGAGCCCGCCGCGCCCGAATGGCAACCCAGAGCGAATCACGCACTCCCATCGGCCGAGCCGCTGCTCCATATCAAAAACCTGAATGCCTATTGGGGCGAAGCGCAAGCGCTCTTTGATGTGTCGCTTGCGATAGCGCCCGGCCAGTGCACTGTGCTCAAAGGCTTGAACGGTGCAGGCAAAAGCACGCTTTTGCAAGCCATTTGCGGCCTAGGTCCGCGAATTGATTGCACTCTACGCTACGAAAACGAAAGCATCGAGCATTGGCCCACGCACCAGCGCGCCCAAGCTGGCATCGGCTGGGTGGCGGAAGACAGGCGGCTCTTCACGGGTTTGAGCGTGGCGCAAAACCTGGAGATTGCGGCACGGGGCAGCGAGGCAAAAAAGCGCGAAAAGCTGGGCGAGGTGCTCGCTCTTTTTCCGGCGCTGAAAACCATGCTGAAGAGGCCCGCCGCGCAAATGAGCGGCGGCGAGCAGCAAATGCTGGCCATCGCCCGCACCCTGATGATGTCGCCCAAGCTCTTGCTGCTGGATGAGCCATGCGAAGGCATCGCGCCTGTGCTGGTGGATGCGATCGTGCAAGCGCTTGCACAGCTAAAAGCCCAGGGCGTAACGATGCTGATCGCAGAGCAACACCAGGCCATCGAAACGCTGGCCGACTGGCAAGCCACGCTGGTGAGCGGCAAGCTGAGCATCGCGCAAGTGCAGCCGCAGGCGTAAACTGAGTCGGCTTGGCGCGAGATTGTCTCGCTCAAGGCCCTCAGCGCCCACCATTCAGGAGACCGCCGTGTCAAACCTAGCCGTCCAAACCCCGCTTGCGCAGGCCGATATCGACCAACGCGTCTATGACCTCTACGACGAGTATTGCCACGGCAAGATTGATCGGCGCCAGTACCTGGCTCGGGCTGGGGCCTTGGCCGCGCTGGGCATTCCGGCGCTGGCCATGGCCGCCTCGCTGCTGCCTCAATATGCCAAGGCGCAAACGGTGTCGTTTACAGATGCGCGCATCAAGGCAAGCTATGTGAGCTATCCCTCGCCAGGCGGCACTGCTGACAACATCCGGGGCTACCTTGTGCAGCCATCAGGCACGGGGCCATTTCCTGCAGTGCTCGTGATCCACGAAAACCGAGGCCTGAACCCCTACATCGAAGACGTGGCCCGCCGCGCGGCACTCGCCGGTTTCGTGGCTCTCGCACCCGACGGCTTGACCTCATTCGGCGGCTACCCCGGCAACGACGACGATGGTCGCACCCAGCAAGCCAAGCTGGAGCAGCCCAAGCTGCGCGCCGACATGCTCAACGGCGCGAGGTGGCTCAAGGCCCACAAGCTGAGCACTGGCAAGCTGGGCGTCACAGGCTTTTGCTGGGGCGGCGGCACAAGCAATTGGCTGGCGGCAACCATGGGCGCTGATCTGCAAGCTTCCGTGCCCTACTACGGTGCGGCGGCTGAAACAGCCAGCGTGCCCAACATCAAAGCACCGCTTTTGATCCACTACGCTGAAAACGACCAGCGCATCAACGACATGTGGCCGCCTTACGAAGCCGCCTTAAAGGCTGCGGGTGCCCGCTACCAAGCCCACTTCTATCCTGGCACGCAACACGGCTTTCACAACAATTCCACGCCCCGCTTTTTGGAGGCTGCGGCAATTCTTTCCTGGGATCGCACCGTGGCGTTTTTCAAGCAGCATCTGGCCTAGTGTCATGTCACGCCTGCTCGGATAAGAGACTTCAGCCAGGCCTCAGCGCCTGGCCCGCACCAAGCGCAGGTGCGCCACCAGGCCGCCATCTGGCGCGTTGCTCACGCGAAAGCTGCCGCCCATGCGCTGCAGCGCTTTTTCCACGATGGCCAAGCCCAGGCCTGCGCCAGTTGCGGCCGTGCGGGCTGCGTCGCCTCGAAAAAAGGGCTTGGTGAGCTGTGAGAGCAGCGGCGGCGGCACGCCCGCACCGTGGTCTCGCACCAAGATGCCCACCGTGTTGTCGCGAGGCT
>JAAFHN010000068.1:8246-9992 GCA_013298415.1 Comamonadaceae bacterium | reverse complement strand
TTGCGACGGCGATCGTTTGGGCTCGACATTTTGGCCTGGTGCCCTCGCGGCTTCGCGCTCGAATGGCCCAATCAGGCCAGACCGCCTGACTGCAAAGGCGATGAAGAAAGGTCACCCGCAGCTGGGGTCTGTCTCCGTGCGTGCTTGAAACTTGCTCTCGGCGGATATTGACCGCTGTTGAGACCTTCCGCCGCATGGCCTGTCAGACGTATTCAAGACGCGGAGCCATTTTGAGATAAACGTGCTTCAGCGCGCACTCTTACACTCGTCGGTGTTCAGTCCCGTGCTTCCTTGATATGCCCAACGCCTCCTTCAACTGGTCCGACCCACTGCTGCTTGACCAACAGCTTTCTGACGACGAGCGCATGGTGCGTGAGGCGGCTGAGGCTTACGCGCAAGACAAGCTTTTGCCGCGGGTGCTTCATGCGTTTCGCACTGAGACCACCGACCTTGCGATCTTTCGGGAGATGGGGGAGTTGGGTTTGCTCGGGGCGACGATTCCTTCAGAGTACGGTGGCGCTGGGCTGAACTCGGTTTGCTACGGGCTGATTGCTCGCGAGGTGGAGCGGGTGGACAGTGGGTATCGGAGCATGATGAGCGTGCAGTCTTCGCTCGTGATGCTGCCGATTTTTGAATTTGGCACGGAGGCGCAGCGGCGCAAATACTTGCCCAAGCTGGCTTCGGGCGAGTGGATTGGCTGCTTTGGGCTGACCGAGCCAAACCACGGCTCAGACCCTGGCGGCATGGTGACTCGGGCGCGCAGCGTGGATGGCGGCTTTGAGCTTACGGGCTCCAAGATGTGGATCACCAACAGCCCTGTCGCGGATGTGTTTGTGGTGTGGGCCAAGGATGACGCGGGCTCGATCCGCGGCTTTGTGCTCGAAAAGGGCATGCCAGGCCTCACCGCGCCCAAGATCCTCGGCAAAGTGGGCCTGCGCGCCAGCATCACGGGCGAGATCGTGATGGATAAGGTGTTTGTGCCCGCAGAAAACGCATTTCCCGAGGTGCGCGGCTTGAAGGGCCCGTTTACTTGCTTGAACTCCGCCCGCTACGGCATCGCCTGGGGCGCGATGGGCGCGGCAGAGGCATGCTGGCACCAGGCACGGCAATACGTGCTGGACCGCAAGCAGTTTGGCCGCCCCTTGGCTGCAAACCAGCTGGTGCAAAAGAAGCTCGCCGACATGCAAACCGAGATCACGCTCGGCCTGCAGGGCTGCTTGCGCTTAGGCCGCATGAAGGACGAAGGCACGGCGGCTGTAGAGATCACGAGCATCATGAAGCGCAACTCTTGCGGCAAGGCGCTGGACATCGCCCGCACCGCGCGCGACATGCTGGGCGGCAACGGCATCAGCGACGAATACCACGTGATTCGCCATGTGGTGAACCTGGAGGTGGTGAACACCTACGAAGGCACCCATGACATCCACGCTCTGATTCTGGGCAGGGCGCAGACGGGCATTCAGGCCTTTTTCTGAGCAGGCAGGTGCTCAGAATGACTGCTACTTTGTATGTAGCACTAGATGTAATAAATACTGGGACAGATGGGTAAAAACTCATCAAAAAGCTTCACCGTTCGGGCTGAAGTATCGAAGCCCCAGGCGATCCCCTTCGATACCTCAGGGCGAACGGACATTGAGGTACGCGGGCGAGCGGACGTCCTCGGTCCGACGGGAGCGGAAGTCGCGGTGCAGCGTGGCATCCGCCTGGACGGCATCGACGCTGTGCGCGGCCTCGCCATGCTGTGGA
>JAAFHN010000068.1:0-8236 GCA_013298415.1 Comamonadaceae bacterium | reverse complement strand
ACTTGGCGAACTACAAGGTGATCCAGCAAAACTTCTACACCGATCCGGTGTGGACCTGGCAGCGCACCTGCATCCTGAGCCTCTTTTTGCTCTGCGCTGGCATGGGGCAGGCGATTGCGGTGGCGCAGGGGCAAACTTGGGCGCGGTTTGCCAAGCGCTGGCTGCAAATCGCACTCTGCGCGGCCTTGGTCACTGCTGCTTCGATGCACATGTTTCCCAAGAGCTACATCTACTTTGGCGTGCTGCACGGGCTTTGCGTGATGCTGATCGTGGCGCGGCTGGCTGCACCTTTGGGCCAGCGGCTGTGGTGGATAGGCGGCACTTTGCTTGCTACATGGTTGATAGCAACGCATGCAATGAATACCTGGACAGAGGGTTCAATTGCGTTCAGAAATGCAGCACAAACCCTGAATGCGACGCCGTGGAACGCGCTGGGCCTGATCACGGCCAAGCCGATCACAGAAGACTATGTGCCGCTCTTGCCCTGGCTTGCCGTGGTGCTCTTCGGCGTGGCGCTCGGCCAGCGCGTGTTGAGCACCCAACCCGGAGCGCTGCAAACCCTGGGCCGCGCCAAGCCGCTCGCGGTGCTCGGGCGTTGGGGCCTGAGCTTTTACATGCTGCACCAGCCCGTCTTCATCTTCACGCTGGTGCTGCTCGGCATCGCGCCGTTTGGGCCGTGAAGATCATCCGGATGCGAGGCAACGGCAAGGAGCGCGCGCCTGAAAGCCCCACTCAGTTTGATCGGCTAACCTTGTGGGTTCGCATGAGTGAAAGCCGGGTATGAAGGTCGTGGGTTTTGCAGGTTATTCAGGGTCAGGCAAGACCACGCTGGTAGAGCAGCTGATTCCAGCGCTCAAGCTCTTGGGCCAGCGCGTGAGTGTGGTGAAGCACGCCCACCACAGCTTTGACATCGACCACCCCGGCAAAGACACGCACCGCCACCGAGAAGCTGGCGCGTTTGAGGTGCTGGTGGCTTCCCACAAGCGCATGGCCCTCATCCGCGAGTTTGAACGGGAAGCGCCGCCGAATGTGCATCACCTGCTGGCTGAAGTGAGCGATGTGGCCGATTGGGTGCTTGTAGAAGGCTTCAAAGGCGCGGATTTGCTCAAAATTGAGGTGTGGCGGGCCGGTGCGGGTAAGCCCGCGCGCTACCCTAACGACGACTTCATCGTGGCCATTGCCACCGACACGCCCGATCAATTGCCCGAGCCCACCCTGCGCCCGATTTTGGATTTGAATTCAGCTGGTGGCGTGGCCGACTACTTGATGCAGAGCGCCGAACGCTTTGAGTACCACCCCGAGATGCACGGCTGAGCCGCATGCCATGAACGAAGCGCTGCCACCCTCGCAAGTTTCAGCCCAGCGGCCCGCTGGGCTGAGGCCGCTTGACGACGCGCTGGCCGAAATGTTGGTCGCCGTAAATCCGCTTGCCGACATCCAGAGCCTGCCGCTTGCCGAAGCCGATGGGGCGGTTTTGGCGCAGGATCTGATTGCGGGCCTGGATGTGCCCGGCTTTGACAACAGCCAGATGGATGGCTACGCCGTGCGCAGCGGCGAAGCACTGGCAGGCCGCGTGCTGCCCGTTGCGATGCGCATCCCTGCCGGGCAGTTCTGTGGCCCGCTGCCCTTGGGGGCCGCGGCGCGCATCTTCACCGGCGCCGCCTTGCCGCAAGGGGCAGACGCGGTGTTGATGCAAGAAGACTGCACGGCCTTAGACGGCGAGCGCGTGCAGATCAATGCCAACGCCAAACCCGGCCAGTGGATTCGCCGCCGCGCAGAAGACATCGCCTGCGGCCGCGCAGTGTTGAAGGCGGGCGCGCTGCTTGGCCCAGCGCAGATTGGCCTGGCGGCGAGCATCGGGTATGCCACGCTCCCCGTGCGCGAGCCGCTGCGTGTGGCCTTGCTGTCTACTGGCGACGAGTTGGTCACGCCCGGCAGCATCGCGCCAGCTCAATTGCAGCCCGGCGCGATTTTCAATTCCAACCGCTATTTCCTCGCTGCGCTGCTGCGCCGCTGGGGCGCGCAAGTGATCGATTTGGGCCTGGTAGCCGATACCCGCAAGGCCACGTTGGCCGCGATGCAGCAAGCAGCAAACGCCGCACACCTGATCTTGACGACCGGCGGCGTGAGCGTGGGCGAGGAGGATCATGTGAAGCCTGCCGTGCAAGCGCTCGGCGAGCTGAATCTGTGGCAAATCAGCATGAAGCCCGGCAAGCCATTTGCGTTTGGGCATGTGCGCAAAAGCGCTGGCTCGGCGCATTTTGTGGGCCTGCCGGGCAACCCTGTTTCCAGCTTTGTGACCGCGCTCTTGCTGGTGCGGCCACTCGTGCGCGCCCTCCGCGGCCTGCCGCAAGAAGCCTTGACCTACATCGAAGCCACAGCTTCGCAAGATGGCCCAAAGGCCGACAAGCGCCGTGAGTTCCTGCGCGCTCGCTTGGAGGCAGGCCCGAATGGGAAGCTCGGTCTGCGCTTCTTTCCCAATCAAAATTCCAGCGTGCTCACCAGCATGGATTGGGCCGACGTGCTCGTGGATAACCCCAGTCAAACGCAAATCGCGGCCGGCGACGCCGTGCGATGCCTGCGCATTTCTCAGCTCATGGCGTAGAGGCGGCGAAGTTCCGCGCACAATCGCTTGGCTTGAATTTTTATGCGAACTTTTGAACTGCGTTACTTCGCCAGCGTGCGCGAAGCCATTGGCAAAGGCAGCGAAGCGCGGCAAAGCGGCGCTCGCACCGTGGCCGAGCTGCGCGCTGAGCTGCGCTCGCTCGGCGAGCCCTATGCCAGTGCCTTGGCCTCCTCCAAGCGAGTGCGTGCGGCGGTGAACCAAACCATGGTGGATTCGGCAGCAGCTTTGCCTGAGTCTGGCGCTGAAGTGGCGTTTTTCCCGCCAGTCACAGGCGGCTGAAGGCCATGCAAGATTCTGGCTTGCCTCCTGGATTTGTGGTTCGCGTGCAAGTGGCGGATTTCGATGTCTCGGCCGAGCTGCGGGTCCTGCACGCCAATGACGGCCGCGTGGGCGCCATCGCCTCTTTCGTGGGCACGGTGCGCAGCAAGTACTCATCGGACACATCCGACGGCTTACAAAGCTTGGAGCTGGAGCACTACCCCGGCATGACCGAGCGCGCCATCGAAGCGATGATGCGTGACGCCACTGCGCGATTCGGCATCTTCGGCGCCACGGTGATCCACCGCGTGGGCATGCTCAAGCCCTGTGAACAAATCGTTTTGGTCGCAGTCACCTCAGCGCACCGGGGCAAAAGCTTTGAGGCCTGCGAGTTTTTGATGGACTACTTGAAAACCCAAGCGCCGTTTTGGAAACGTGAAGCGCGCGGGCTGCCTGATGGCCGTGTGGAATCTGTCTGGGTGGACGCCCGAGAGGCCGACGATGCCGCTTTGCTGCGCTGGGGCGTGGTGACGCACAATGCTTGATGGCCATAGTGTCTTGTCACGCCTGAAATGCCGCCGTCTCGCTTGCCCTCGCTGCGCAGGGCGTCGTTGCAAAACTTGCCCATGCAGTGGGCATGCGCTGCGTTTTGCGCCTAGCCCCGCGCACCGATTGCTGCGCGATACACCGACATTTCAAGCGTGACATGACACCAGCTTCGCCTGACCCCTGCATGAACCCCGCATGAGCGCCGACACCCTGATCCCCAACACCGCCGTGCACAGTGCGCCGATGAGCGTGCTGTTTGCCGATTTGGCTGGGTCCACCGCGCTCTTTGAATCCCTGGGCAACACCCAGGCCGCAGCACTCGTCACCGAGTGCACCGAGGTCATGGCTCTGGCTGTGCGTGCTGGTGGAGGGGATGTGGTGAAGGTGCTGGGCGATGGCGTGCTCTGCGTGTTTCCCCGGCCCGAGCGCGCCTTGGCTGCTGCGCGTGAGCTGCGCAAAGCCATTGCGGTGAAAGATTTGGAAGTGAACGTGGGCGTGGAGCACGGTGATGTGGTCTATCGCGAAGGCGATGTGTTCGGCGATGCCGTGAACCTGGCCGCGCGCTTGTCAGACGTGGCACAGCGCGGCGAAATTTTGGTGGGCGAGGGCGCTTATGCCCAGCTCGATGCAGTGTGGCGCTCAGCTTGCCGCAGCCTTTCGCGCATCGTGCTCAAAGGCAAGTCCACCGCGTCCCCAGTGTGGCGGCTGGAATCGCAAGACGAAATGCAAACCGGCCCCTTCGTGCCTTACACCCAAATCGCGCCGCCTGAAAACACGGGCGCGATGCGTGCGGCTGGTGTGCCGGAATTGCGTTTGCTTACGCCGGCTGGCGAGTCTCTGAAGTTGGAAGGCAGGCGCGGCTTGAGTTTGGTGCTCGGCCGCACCGATTCAGCACAGGTGCAGCTCGAAGACGCGCGAGTCTCACGGGCGCATGCCAGCCTCTCTTGGCAGGTGGACCACTTTGTACTGGCCGATCACAGTTCCAACGGCACTTGGCTGCGCTTTGCGGGCGCCAACAATGTGCACACCCTCAGGCGCACCAGCATGCCGCTCGTTGGCTCTGGCCAGTTCAGTTTGGGCGCGAGCCTGACAGAGCCGGTGCCCGAGATCACCTTGGGCTTTGAGGTGGCGGTGAAGCCGTAGGCTCGTTGGCCGCTGCGCTGGCATTCTCTGCCGCCAAGCGCGCGCGCTTTCGAGCGGGTGTGCGCATGATGTAAATCAAGATGCTCAGAGGCATCACCCCGTACAGGAAAAACGTGAAAAACGCACCCAGAACCGTGCCGTTGGCCGCCGTGGCTTCTGCAATCGCCATCATCAGCACCACGTAAATCCAGGCAATTGCCACCAAATACATAATCAAAGCTCTGTGTAAGAAAGAGATCCCAAAATGGACATGCAACAGATGCTGCAACAGTGGCAAACGCAGCTTCAGGGCCAGCTCCAACAATTTGGCCAGCAGGCGCAGGCTTCCTGGGCACAGCACCAGCAAGGCATGCCCGATTTGGGTAGCTGGTTCAAGCCGGCAGGCGCTGAGCATGCTGAAGCACTGATGCAACTTCAAGCGCAGTATCTCAAAGAGCTGCGCGAAGTGCTCTCAAGCGGGTTTCCGGCTCCCGGCGAAGCCAAGCCTGCGCACGCAATCCCCGACAAGCGCTTTGCCGCCGAGGCCTGGACAGCCCAGCCCGGCTATGCCCAGCTTGCGCAGCTCTACTTGCTGAATTCCCGCACCTTGCTGGCGATGGCGGATGAGCTGCAAACCGATGCAAAAACGAAAGCCCGCGTGCGTTTTGCGCTCGAGCAAGCCATTGCCGCTGCCAACCCCGCCAACAGTTTGGCGCTTAACCCCGAAGCGCAGCGCGCCGCCATCGACAGCAAAGGCCAGAGCATTGCCAAAGGCATGCAAAACCTGCTGGCCGACCTGAAGCGCGGCCACATGAGCCAAACCGACGAGAGCCGCTTTGAAGTGGGCAGCAACTTGGCCACCACGCCCGGCGCGGTGGTGTTTGAAAACGAACTTTTCCAGCTGATCGAGTACAAGCCCACCACAGCGACGGTGTACGAGCGGCCCTTCTTGCTGATTCCGCCTTGCATCAACAAGTACTACATCCTAGATTTGCAGCCCGCCAACTCCTTTGTGGCCCACGCTGTGGCTCAAGGCCATCGCACTTTTGTGCTGAGCTGGCGCAACCCAGATGAGAGCCTGGCCCACGCCACTTGGGACGACTACATCGAAAACGCGGCCATTTGCGCCATCGAAACCACGGCGAAGCTCTGCAAATCCGAACAAATCAACGCCCTCGGCTTTTGCGTGGGCGGCACGATTTTGGCAACCGCTTTGGCCGTGCAGGCGGCCCGCGCTCCCAAAGGTGCCCAGCCCCGGGTTGCAAGCGCCACCTTCCTCACCACGCTGCTCGATTTTTCCGACACCGGCGTGCTCGATCTTTTCATCGACGACAACTTCGTGAAATACCGAGAAGCCCAGTTTGCCAAGGGTGGCCTGCTCAAGGGCCAAGAGCTGGCCACCACCTTCAGCTTTTTGCGGCCCAACGACTTGGTGTGGAACTATGTTCAGGGCAACTACCTGAAGGGCCAAACGCCGCCGCCCTTTGACTTGCTCTACTGGAATTCCGACAGCACAAATCTTCCGGGGCCGATGTACGCCTGGTACTTGCGCAACACCTATTTTGAAAACAAGCTGTGCAAGCCGAAAGCGCTGAAAGTGTGCGGCGAGCCAGTGGATTTCGGTGCGATCCAGCAGCCCGCCTACGTGTACGGCAGCCGAGAAGACCACATCGTGCCGATCAACGCTGCCTTTGCCTCTTTGAAGCACTTGGGCGGCCCCACACGCTTTGTGATGGGGGCGAGCGGCCACATTGCTGGCGTGATCAACCCGCCTGCTTCAGGCAAGCGCAGCCACTGGATCGCTAAACCTGTCACCCCTGCTAAGCCCAGACGCAAAGCTGATGCAAAGGTCGGCTCGGCTTCCACCGCGCCGAGCGATTTGTCCGCCTGGCTTGCGCAAGCCGAGGAAAAGCCGGGCAGCTGGTGGCCCGATTGGGCGGCCTGGCTTGCGCCGCACGCAGGTGCGCTCGTGCCAGCGCCGAAAGCATTCGCCGCCAAAGCGATTGAGCCCGCGCCCGGCCGCTATGTGAAGCAAAGAGCGTAAACCCTCGCCATCAGGCGCATCGCGGCCTGCAACAATCGCGTCAGCGGCAATTGAGACCGGATTTGATGCTAAATGAGCGCTGTGTCCAGGTATTTATTGCATTTTTTGCTATCATTTTGTTAAAACTAAGGAGCTGAGCATGAGTCAAAAAGTTGCGTACGTCACCGGGGGCATGGGCGGCATTGGCACCTCGATTTGCCAGCGTTTGCACAAAGACGGTTTCAAGGTGATTGCAGGCTGCGGCCCCACGCGCGACCATGTGAAATGGCTGGGCGAGCAAGCCGCGCTCGGCTATACCTTCTACGCCAGCGTGGGCAATGTGGCAGATTGGGAAAGCACCGTGCAAGCCTTCAGCGATGCGAAAAGCGCGCACGGCCCCATCGATGTGCTCGTGAACAACGCTGGCATCACGAAGGATCGGATGTTCCTGAAAATGACCCGCGAGGACTGGGATGCCGTGATCGACACCAACCTCAACAGCATGTTCAATGTGACCAAGCAAGTGATCCCCGACATGGTGGAGCGCGGCTGGGGCCGGGTGATTCAGATTTCTTCGGTGAACGGCGCCAAAGGCCAAGCGGGTCAAACCAACTATTCAGCCGCAAAAGCCGGGATGCACGGCTTCACGATGGCGCTCGCGCAAGAGTTGGCCAACAAGGGCGTCACGGTGAATACAGTCAGCCCCGGCTACATCGGCACCGACATGGTGAAAGCCATCCGGCCTGATGTGCTGGAAAAAATCGTCAACACTATCCCTGTGAAACGCCTGGGCGAGCCCTCAGAAATCGCCTCCATCGTGGCTTGGCTCGCGTCGAATGACGGTGGCTACAGCACGGGCGCGGATTTCTCTGTGAATGGTGGCTTGCACATGCACTGATGCAGCGGTTTCCCCCGCCAAAGCAAAAAGGCCCGCATCTGCGGGCCTTTTTTTTGATCTGCGGTGCTTACTTGGCCGAAAGCATCCAGCGCACGAGTTTTTCGGCTTCGTCTTTTGTGACTTGCGCGTTGGCGGGCATGGGCAGGGCGCCAAAGCTACCGGAGCCGCCCTTCATCACTTTTTCCACGAGCATTGGCACCACGTCCTTTTTGTCGCGGTACTTGTCGGCGATTTTCTTGTGGTTGGGGAAGGGGCCGGGCTTATCGACTGTATGGCAAGTGGCGCAATTTTTGTCTTTGGCCAGCTTTTCCATGGCGGCCACATCGATGGCTTGGGCAAAAGCCGCTTGGGCCGACACAGCGGCTGCGACGCAAAAAGCGAGAGAACGAAGCTTCATGGACAGGTCTTCAAGAAAAACGCACTAACATCACAACGCGCCTGCGCTGTGCACCGTTGACCGCGATTGTGACGGAGCGGCGAACGCTTGCAGGCGAAGGGATTTTGCAATGTTGTTTTTGCTATTTGGAATCGCCGTTGGCGTGATGAAGTACATGGGCATGGGCTTCGCGGCGGATTGGTCGTGGTGGAAGGTGTCTATCCCCTTTGTGCTGGCCGCGATCTGGTGGGCCTGGGCGGATGCCAGCGGCTACACCAAGAAAAAAGCCATGCAGCGCGCCGAAAAGAAACGTCTAGACCGAATCGAGCGCCAGAAAGAAGAGCTCGGGCTGGGGGCTAAAAAGCGGAAGTGAGAGGCTCAAAA
>JAAFHN010000419.1 GCA_013298415.1 Comamonadaceae bacterium | reverse complement strand
ACAGCCCCCAGCAGGCACAGCGCTTATCCAGTGCGGGCGTGGACTTGTCGCGCGAGGTGTTGCTGCTGGGTGAGGCAGGCAGCGAAGCGGTGCAAGCCCTGCACCAGACGCTGGCCAGTGTGTCAAGCGGCCAGGTACTTTGGCTCGTGGGCGGCTTGACAGAGTGGCAGGCCATCGGTGCCACAGTGGCCGTGCCCAGCGCGTCCGCCCAGCGCCGTCCTGTGCCGCAGCATTTGGTACGCCTGCCTGGTGCAGAGGCAAGCGGGGATACGTCGATCTCCGCCACCGCGATGGCCGCACCTCAACGCAGACAAGCCCATGCGCAAGCTGCGGAGCTGTACGGGTTGGCGCGCTTGTACTGATTCCCTTGGCAAATTGCACTTGCCAGTGAAGATGCTACAAACTCCGTAGCATCGAGCCAAGCAAATGAATGGACAGTAGTCGGATCTGGCGAAATTTCTTGCATCAAGCGTAGCTGCGGGCGTCTTCGATCACTTTTCCATCATTCGGGAGTGACCCCGGCGCTTCCAGCACCACCTCAGCGCGCAGCTTGGTCACGTCGCGCACGGCTTGGGCGATGCGCTCGGAAAGCTCTGGGTTGTGGGCACTGGCTTCTACGCGCAGCGTCATTTGATCGTTGGCCATTTCACCGCTCACCACAAGCCGCGCTTTGCCCAGCTCGCTGAAGCGCTTCACCACCTCGGCCACTTGGCCTGGATGCACAAACATGCCGCGAATCTTGGTGGTTTGATCCGCGCGCCCCATCCAGCCCTTGATGCGGGCATTCGTGCGGCCCGTGGGGCAAATGCCCGGCAGCACTGCTGAGAGATCGCCAGTACCGAAACGCACGAGTGGGTAGGCCTTTGACAAGCGCGTCACCACCAATTCGCCCACTTCGCCAACCGCGACAGGGTCGCCGGTGCCTGGCCGCACGATCTCCACAATCAGGTTTTCGTTGAGCACCAAGCCTTCGCGCGCTTGGGTTTCGTAGGCAATCACGCCCAGATCAGCCGTGGCGTAGCACTGGTAGGCTGCAATGCCGCGCTCTTGCAGCCAATCGCGCAGACTGGGCGGAAAAGCCTCACCACTTACCATCGCCTTTTTGATCGAAGCGATGTCGCTGCCAGCTTCCGCTGCCTTTTCCACAAGGATTTTGAGGAAGCTGGGCGTACCGCTGTAGGCGTTGGGCTTGATCTCAGCAATCGCTTGCAATTGCTGCTCGGTTTGGCCCACACCGGCTGGAAACACCGTGCAACCCACCGCGTGTGCGCCGCTTTCCATGATGAAGGCGCCGGGCGTCATGTGGTAGCTGAAGGCGTTGTGCACCAAATCGCCTGAGCGAAAACCCGCCGCAAAAAGCGCTCGGCCCGAGCCCCAAGCATCAGGCTGTCGAGCTTCCGGCTCATAAATCGGCCCCGGACTCGAAAACACACGCGACATCAGCGGGCCGCGCACCACCGCGCTGAAGCCGCCAAAAATGTCTTGCGCCACGCTGGCTCGCTGGCGTGCGTGAAGCTCGGTTTTGCGGGTCACGGGCAGCTTGGCGAGCGCGCCACGGCTGTTCACCGCAGCCACATCCACATCTTTCAGAATCTCGGCGAAAGCGCAGGTGCGCTCCTTGGCATGGGCCAGCTGCGCGGGCAACGCGGCTAAAAGCGCTGCCTCGCGCGCTGCGGGATCTTGGTGCTCAAATGCATCGAAATAGTCGGCCATCACGCACCCCTCAAGCCAGCCAGCGCTTGCGGCGCTTGTAGCTCTTCACGTCTTTGAAGCTCTTGCGCTCGCCGCCGCCGCCCGTGCCGAGGTAGAACTCACGCACGTCTTCGTTGTCGCGCAAATCCTTGGCAGCGCCATCCATCACCACGCGGCCGGACTCCAAGATGTAGCCGTAATCCGCGTAGCGCAGCGCCATGTTGGTGTTTTGCTCGGCCAGCAAAAAGGTGGTTCTTTCTTTTGCATTGAGATCTTTCACGATCTCAAACACCTCTTGCACGATCTGCGGGGCCAGGCCCATGGAAGGCTCATCCAAGAGCACCATCGTGGGGTTGGCCATCAATGCACGGCCAATGGCACACATTTGCTGCTCGCCGCCCGAGGTGTAGGCCGCTTGGCTGGTGCGCCGGGTTTTCAGGCGCGGGAAGTAGTTGTAAACCTTCTCCAAATTGGCCGCAATTTGGGCCTTGCTCTTCACGGTGTAAGCGCCCGTGAGCAGGTTTTCTTCAATCGTCAAATGCGCAAAGCAGTGGCGGCCCTCCATCACCTGCACCACACCGCGCTGCACGAGATCCGATGGGCTCAAATTCTCGATCCGCTCGCCGCGCAACTCCACGCTGCCTTTGGTGACTTCGCCGCGCTCGCCTTTGAGCAAGTTGGAAATGGCCCGCAAGGTGGTGGTTTTGCCCGCGCCATTGCCGCCCAAAATGGCCACGATGCCGCCTTCCGGCACTTGCAGGCTCACGCCTTTGAGCACCAAGATCACGTGGTTGTAGATCACTTCAATGCCATTGACATTGAGCACGATGTTGGGAGTGGTCATGTGAAGTGCTTTGCGAAACTTGCTTCAGATGCAAGCGCACCCAAGTGCACTTGCATCTGAAGGCGAATGCCCTTTCGGGCACTCGCTTTCAAGTGAGATTAAGACTGGCAGTCGCTCGGGGCGCGGCGCGTCAGCTTCTTCTCGCCAGCGTAGCGCTCGGCAGAGGCGCGCACGAGCGGTCGGATGATTTGGTCATCGGCCTGCATCCAGTCAGACGACCAGGTGAACTTCTTGCCATCCCAGGTGTGCATGCGCGTCCAGGCGGAGCCCATGTGATCCACACAGCTGGTGGACACGGGGCGCATCACGCCTTTGAAGCCAAGCGCATCAAGCTTGGGCTGCGTGAGGTTCAGGTTTTCATACCCCCAGCGCGCTTGCTCGCCATTCATCACTTTGCCCTTGCCAAAGCGCTCTTGCGCTGCGCGCACGCCTTCCACAGCAAGCATTGCACCCACCACGCCGCGCATGTAGAGCACTGAGCCCACTTCGTCTTTCGGGCCGGTGCCTTGGTTTTTGCCATGCACCTTGGTCATGATCTCTTTCACAACCGCAGAATCGGGCTCGGCACCGTGCTGCATCATTACCGCGCTGTAGCCCTTTGCGGCCTCGCCCACGTCTTTCAGATCTGGCTCGGCGCCCGACCACCAAGTGCCATACATTTTTTCGCGGGGATAACCGGTGGCAACCGCTTCTTTGATGGCGGTGGGCGTCATCAC
>JAAFHN010000099.1 GCA_013298415.1 Comamonadaceae bacterium | reverse complement strand
GCCGAGTCGGTCGACGCCATGTCGCAGTTTTTGAAGGAGCGGGGCCTGATGTCTGCTGCCTCGCAGGCGGCAAACACGGTGGCGGATCTGGCCTCACGCCTCGTGGTGCATGCGATGGGATTCGTGGGCGTGCCTTACCGCATGGGAGGCAACTCCACTGAAACTGGCCTCGACTGCAGCGGCTTCGTGCGCGTGGTGTTCTTGGAAATGACGGGCCGCGCCCTGCCTCGTCGAGCCGAAGAGCAGGCGGCCTCGACCACTGTCATTGACCGCACCGAGCTGCAACCCGGTGACTTGGTGTTTTTCAATACCTTGCGCCGCTCATTCAGCCATGTGGGCATCTATGTGGGCGAGGGCCGCTTCGTACACAGCCCACGCCCTGGCGGTGAAGTGCGGGTGGAAAACATGAGCAAAAGCTACTGGACGAATCGCTTCGACGGCGCGCGCCGCGCGGTGGCCGCGCCACCATAGGCGAAGGGCAGCGACCGGTTGCGCACTGGCCGCTGGAAAGAAAAAACCCCAACGCAGACTTGTCCGCATCGGGGTTCAGGAATGGACCGGGATGGTATCGGCGCAGAGCCGAAAGCTCACCATTCAACCTTTACTCAGGCTTGAAGCCGAAAGCTTGCTCCAAGATGTAAGTCTCGTCAGAGCCTTCGCAGCGGAACGCCCTGCCCGCTTCACTGACAGCGGCCGCGAACAAACGCTGCGACGCACGGTCAGGCGCCGTATTGGAGATCACCTTCACATCGGTCGGCACGCCATCTTTGCCCATGAAAATGTGCACCACGACTTCCGCCCCGACACCAGCTTGTTGGGCTTTGGCAGGGTACTCAGGCGCTGGACGCGCCTTGCACTGCGCAGTTTTTACGGTGCCAGTAGGCCCCCGCTTGGGCGGAGGAGGCGCTGGCGGAGGCGGATTCGGCGCAATTGGCGTCGCAGGCGGCGGCGGTGGCGCGATCTTGTACTCTTGCTTTGGTGGCTCGGCGCTCGTTGTGATCGCGGGCGCAGCACTCGGCGTGGCAACTTGCACCTCAGGCGGAGGCACAAAGGGCGGCGGCGGCGCGGTTTGCGGTGGCGGTGGCTCGTTCGGTTTCTTCACCTCCGGCGGCGGAGGTGGAGGTGGCGGCGGAGGTGGAGGTGGCTTTTGCTCCTCGATGATTTTGGTCTCAAGGGGCTTTTTGATGACTTGGTAGGTCTTCTGCGCCAATCCAGACACGATGGCCCAGATCAGCAGCGCGTGAAACAGCAGCACCACAATCAGCCCAACAGGCTTTTTGCGATTTTGCGTTCGCTGCATGGTTGCGTAGTCGGTCAACATGTTCTGGGTTACTCCAAGAATTGTTCACCGCCGACCACGCCAAGCTTGGTCAAGCCGATTTTTTGCGACGACACCAGCACCTGTGCCACCACATCGTACTTCGCGAGCTTATTGGGGCGCAGATGGATTTCCGGCTGCACTTGCTTGGCCGCAGCTTCCACCATCCGACGTTCCAAATCACCACGCGAAGGCACCACTTCGGCATTCCAGAAAATCTGGCTGCGTTCATCGATGTCGATTTTCACCACTTCCGGCTCCACGAGCTTCGGCGGCGGATTGCCCGTGGGCATGTCCAAGTTCACCGAATGCAGCTGGATCGGGATCGTGATGATCAGCATGATCAAGAGCACCAACATCACGTCGATCAACGGCGTGGTGTTGATGTCCATCATCACTTCTGGTTCTTCAGAAGTGGAGTTTCCTACACTCATTCCCATGTCATTCCTCCTCAGTCGCCAACGCCTGGCGGCTCAGTCAAGAACGCCACTTTCACGATGCCAGCGCGCTGCACCGCCAAGATCACTCGGCCCACCCCCTCGTAGTTGGCATTCGCGTCAGCGCGGATGTGCACTTCGGGTTGAGGATCAAGGGTCGAAACTTTCTTCAGCCGATCTACCAAATCACGCTGATTCTTGATCAGCGAATCGTAGTAGAACACCTGTCCTCCGGTGTTCACCGAAATGATGATGTTTTCTGCCTTGGCTTCCACCACCTGCAGCTTCTCTTTCGGTAAATCGACCTTCACGGACGTGGTGACTACAGGGATCGTGATCAAAAAGATGATCAGCAACACCAGCATCACGTCCACCAAAGGCGTCGTGTTGATCTCGGAGACGACTTTGTCGTCGTCGCCCGAGTCAGAGCCTACGCTCATTCCCATGTCTGCACCTGCTTTCGGTGTATCAGACTGGGTTACTTGCGGCCGCTGTCAGCCAGCAGCACGGAGTGCAAATCGCTGCCGAAGGTGCGCACCTTCTCCATGGCCACTTTGTTGCGACGCACGAGCCAGTTGTAGCCCAGCACCGCTGGCACAGCAACCGCCAGGCCGATGGCCGTCATGATCAGCGCCGAGCCCACGGGGCCAGCCACTTTGTCGATGGATGCCTGACCCGTCAGGCCGATCTTCACGAGCGCGTTGTAGATGCCCATCACGGTACCGAACAGGCCCACGAAGGGAGCGGTGGAGCCCACGGTGGCGAGGATGGCCAGGCCTTCCTGCAGGCGGCTTTGGATGTTTTCCACAGCGCGATTGATCGATTGGGTCACCCAGCTGTTCAGATCGATGTGGCCTAGCAAACCATCGTGTTTTTTCGTGGCCTCTAGCCCCGATTCGGCGATGAACTTGAATGCACTGCCGTCGGTCAGCGCCTCAGCGCCAGCTTTCACAGAAGGGGCTGTCCAGAAATTGGTCGCGGCTTCGTTGGCTTGCTTGTAGAGCTTGGCCTGCTCAAAGAATTTTGTGAAGATCACATACCAGCTTGCAACCGACATGATCACCAAGAATATGAGTGTGATTTGATCCACACGGTCGCCGTGATCCCAGAGCGCTTTCAGCCCATATGGGTTCTCTGCGCTCGCAGTCGCCGCCTTCGCAGCATCAGCCTTAGAGATGCCACCTGTGACAGACGGCGCGGATGGCGATGCGGGCGCGGCGGCAGACGCGGCCACCGGCGCTGATGCGGGTGCCTGAGCAGAACCGGATGCGCTGAACACGAGGGCGGATACCGCAATGGCGGCGCCGCAGAGGGTTTGCAAAAGGCGAGAAATCATCATGATCCGTTCCAAAAATACATAAATCCGGTCACCAGCATCCAGCATAGTGCTCCTGTGATCGCCATCACACGCCGCCTGCCACGGCAAAAGCACCAGCTTTCGGTTTGCTGACAAACGAGCCCGAAAGAGAGTCAAATTATCAGTGAATTTCCGGAGAAACCGGCCAAAGTACATCCGGGCCTCCTAAGGGTAAACCGCAGGAATCAGTCTGCTGCGGCCGCACGCCCGGCGACCGCGGGTTCATCGCGCGGACGAACAAAACGAAAAAGGGGGCCGAAGCCCCCCCTTTTTTCCGTCGGTTAGAACCCTCGAGGCCCTAACTGCGCTCACTTAGCACTGTAGCTGACGCGCAGCCAAAGGGTACGACCTGTCGGATCGGTGAACCGTGGATCGTAACCACGCTGGAAGGTGCTAACCTGGTTGGTTAGAGGCGGATCAGTGTCGAACAGGTTTTTCAATCCGCCCGCCACAACAAAGCCCTTAGCGACCTGGTAGTTCAGGCCCAAATCAGCCAGGGTGTACGCGCCCACTGTGTTGGTTTGGCCGCCGGAGTTTTGATCCTGATAGCCCGACTTGTGCCGAATCGCAAAGCTCACCCCGAGTGCGCCCATCTTTTGGTCAAGGCCAATGACATGCTGACCACGGAAAATCGGGCTGCTGTCGACGTACTTACCGACGTTTGGAATGAACGGGTCGCCCGCTACGCGCTGATACTCGTAGCTGCTCACGATCGTGCCGCTGTAGGTCAGCGCAGTACGCCCGAGTCCCGTAGTAAAGGCGTAGGCGGCCGTCAGATCAAAGCCGTTCGTCTTCACACCGCCAAGATTGGACGTGCGTGTATCGATGAAGGCGATGGCGCGACTGTTCGCGTACGCGCCCTGGCATCGGTCATAGAGTGCTTGCTGGGCCGCCGAGAGTTGGTTGCAGCGCGTGTAACGTGCCGCGAACCGGCTGGGATCCTCAAACACAGCTTGCTCGGGGAAAGCGCCGATCTGATCTTTGAGCTCAATTTTCCAAAAATCCAGAGAGATCGTGCCATTCTGGAATGGCTCGAACGCGAATCCGAGCGTGAACGCCTTTGAAGTTTCCGGCTTGAGCAGAGGGTCGCCGCCGGTCAACGCCTGGGGTTGCTGCCCGCAATCGCGTACGTCAACACCTTGCGCGCTGACGCGGCCGCCGGGGCACAGAAGCGGGTCGTTGTAAGAATCACTCGTGAAAGTCACTGCGTTCGGCCCGTACAAATCGTCCAGAGCTGGCGCCCGGAACCCGGTGTTGTAAGAACCGCGCAGGACGAGAGACTTCATTGGCTGATAGCGCACGCCGACCTTGGGGTTGCTGCTCGTGCCGAAGTCGCTGTACTTGTCAGTGCGGAGGGCGAGCTGCAATTCGAGCTCTTTGGTCACAGGGAACAACATCTCACCGGTAAACGCAGTTACCCGGCGTGTGCCCCCCGCGTGGTAGGGGCTGCGACCCAGCGAGGGCACAGCGTTGACAACTGCATCGTCGGTGTCATTGCGGTAGGTCTCAAGGCGCTGCTCAAGGCCGACCGACAGGCCGGCATTGCCGCCAGCCATTGCGAACAGTTCGCGGCTCACACGAAGGTCGAATCCTTTGGTGGTCCCCTTGGCCTGGGTCGGGCTGCCGGTCATTTTCGCGGCAGTGATGGCAGCAAGAGCAGCCGGGGTGTTGTCACCGAACGGGTTCAGCAGTCCGCTGGTGACGCCCGCTTGGATCAAAGCTTTGTTAACGTAGCCGTCGCGAATGGTCTCTTTGGCCCTGCTCACCGTGTCGAAGTAGCCCGCCTTGTAATCCCAATCGCCATAGCTACCTGTGAGATCGAAGACTGCGCGCTGGGCAACGGACTCAGCCTCATTTGTGCGCTTGCCTCCAGGAATCATCCGCCAGCCAACTGTCACTGGCTTGGTCGCATCGATGCCCGGGAACGCGCGGGGGTAAAACGGCGAAGTGATCGGCATGGTCAAACCTGTAACAGGGTCAGACGCCACGCGAGCGGTGTTGGTGTTGTCGGCGCGAACGAATTCCAGCGACGCGATGTTGTTGCCCAACTTAAACGAGCCTCTTGCGGCGAGAGTCCTCAGTTCTTGCTCTGGAATGGCATCGACCATCGCAGTGAAGTCGAACCGGCAAGTGGCTGGGAAGGCAGGGTCAGCGATAGACAGCGGAGGCACGCAGCCTGCGGCCCGAGTGGCATTTCCGCCTACCAGCCTCTGGTCGGACAAGCGGGTGTAGGTAAAATTGGCGGGATAGCTGGTGCCCGAAGTAGAGGAGAGGCCACGAGATGGATCGAAGCCCGTGCGCGAAAAATTGCGATCAATCGCCGCCAGCGCCTCGACACTACGGACGTCGTACGAGATCCATGCGTTGTACCCATCTTTGTTTAAGTCGCCCAAACCGCCTGCGGCCGACAGACGCTGCTGGCTACCACCGGGCTTGCTGGGTCGGTAGCTTTCGACCGAAAGATCCACGCCCGTGAAATTGCTGCGGGTGATGAAGTTGATCACGCCGCCAACTGCGTCGGTACCGTAAATTGCAGATGCCCCATCGCGCAGCACCTCGATGCGCTCGATCGCAGCAAACGGGATCGCGTTCAAATCGACGGACTGCGAATCAAACGCAAACGCAGCCAGGCGGCGACCGTTGAGAAGTACGAGGGTTTTGTTGGACCCGAGGCCGCGCAAGTTTGCAGACGCTTTGCCGCCGGTTCCCGAGCCCACACTCTGAGAGCTGGTCAGTGTCGTCTGCATTGCCGCCACCTTCTGCAGCGCCTCTTCGGTGCTCGTCACGCCGGTCTCGCGCAACTCTTTGGCCGTGATCGTGGTGATGGGCAATGCACCCTCAGCGTCCACGGTGCGCTTAATTGCGGAGCCCGTGATCTCAATGCGCTCCTGCTTCTGCGCGGACTGGGCGTAGGCGCCGCTGGCCAAGAACGCCCCTCCAAGGGCAAGGGCGACGGCTTTGGGAATGGGAGCGATGCCCGAAACTTGTTTACTCATTGGTACTGACCTCATTCGGAAGGTTTAGACTCTAACGGCGAAGGATCACCCCGCCGCACTCTATTAGCACTGCTTCATCTGCATGACATCAGCGTGACTAAAGTCCTATAAGTGTCCCATATCGAACGATCACTCGTTTTTTTTTGCATCCAGCGGCACGGTGGGTCGATGGAAAAATACCACTTTAGTAACATTTATTTGATAAGACGATTGCGGGTTTCTTGAGCGAGCTTGCAAGACTGTTGTGAGCCTCCAACGCCCCAAAAGGCAAAAGGGTTTCGCGCAGCGCGCGAAACCCTTTCACATCACCGACAGTCGCGTGGATACCGGCTTAAACCGCCAGGTCAGGGGCGGGCAGCCTTGCCACCGACATGCGTGTCCAAAAATTTCAGGATACGTTCATACAGGTCGACGCGGTTCTCCGTCACCCCATAGCCGTGACCTTCGTTGCGCTTCACGACGACTTCCTTCGCCGGATTCCCGGTTCTCTGGAGGCCGCGGACGATGGCGTTGGTCTGTTCGATCGGCGTCCGAATATCGTCGAGCCCCGCATAGACGAAGACTGGGCCCTTGATGCGCTCAGGGAAGTACGCTGGAGACACCTGCTTAACCATCTGCTCGCTCAAGGACTTCACGCCAAGCAGATCCTTCCAGAATGCCACTGCGGAAACGCTGGACGCGGAGTCGCCTGCGGCAGAGGTGAGCTGCATTTCGAAGTCGCTCACAACCAACCCAGCAAGTCCGCATTTGAACAGCTCTGGCGTTTTGGCCATTGCCATCAGCGTGGCATAGCCTCCGTAGCTGGCGCCACTCATGCAGATGCGTCCTGGGTCAGCGAATCCCTGATCAATGGCCCATCTGGCGGCATCCTCGTGGTCCTCGGACATTTGGCGCCCGACCGTTCCGAAGCCAGCGTAATAAATTTTGCTGCCCATGCCGGGCGTCACGCGAAAGTTCGGCACGATGACGGCGTAGCCGTGGCTCGCGAAAAGCTGCGCCTCGTTCTGCCCAAAGCCTTGGCCGCCCCAGGTATCAGCACGCACGGAAGGCCCTCCGTGGATATGGACGATGGTAGGAAGCTTTTGCCCGGGCACATGGTTTTTTGGAAGAAAGTAGTAAGAGGGAATCTCAAGTCCATCTCGCGTTTTGAGAATGAACGGCCGCATTTCTGCCATCTGGGCGGGTTTGATCCAAGGCCTGCTAGAGAAGAGCTCTTCGATGCTCTTCGCTTTCTCGTCAAACAAGTAGAACTTTGGCGGATCCACGTCAGAGTACGAGGTCACCAAAATTTTGCCGCGCTCATTGAGGCGTGAGAAGGTATTGACCTTTGCGGGCAAAGACGCGTCAAGAAGCGCTTGCACCTTTGCATACCGATCATCCACCCAGGTCGTTTCAAGTCGCTCGGCCTGGACGCGATACCCAAGGATTGAATTGGTTTCCGAGTCAACTGTGACTCCGGGCACATCTGCGCCGCGTTGGTCCGCCCCCATGTCGAAGCGTGGGTGGGAAGCGATCAACTGCCCGAGCTTTGCCGTTTCAGGGTCGAAGCGGAAAATGCCCATGGTGTTGCGTCCTTCATTGGAAGCAACTTGAAGCGTGCGGTTGTCTGGCTCAAACGCCAGCGGCACCATGTGCGGCCCTTTCATGCCGTCGATCTTGTAGATCTGTCGCCACTTGTCCTGGTCGTTGGATCGGTACCACACGATGGCGTCGTTGGTGTCTTTGATGTTCGACACGGCAATCCTTGGTACCAGATTACCATCCATCAGCCAATCGACAACCCGCTCTGGACGGTCAGTGGTGATGAGGGTCGCCCTTCCGCTCCCAAGGTTCATGCGATAGAGATCTTGCGAGTCTGAGTCTCGCAGATTCCCTCGGACAATGACCTCGTCAGTATTGCCCGGGATGGTTCTTTCCAAACTGTAGCCACGAAAAACAGTTCGCCCGCTCGCCCGGAACTCCTTGACGGTGGCAGAGAGTTTCCGATTGTTCTTGCCGTCTACATCCACCGTGAAAAGGCCACCGCCATCCGTCTGGCCCGCGCCGCTTGGCGAGTTGACATTGCCCAAACTGAAGACCAGG
>JAAFHN010000281.1 GCA_013298415.1 Comamonadaceae bacterium | reverse complement strand
GCCCTCGCTGCGCAGGGCGTCGTTGCAAAACTAGCCCATGCAGTGGGCATGCGCTGCGTTTTGCGCCTAGCCCCGCGCACCGATTGCTGCGCGATACACCGACATTTCAAGCGTGACATGACACTAGAGCCCCGTCGCCCTCACGTTGCACTGAACCCGAAAGTTGATGGAAGACGGCGGGATCATGTTCGGCAAGGAAATGCCGCTGCCGGTGAGCGCGGCGATGGTGGTAGAGGCCGCACTGGGGCAGGTCGTAGGGCCAACTACCGAGACGCAGCTGACATTTGTGCATTGCAAGCCCGAGGTGGGCGTGTCCGTGAGTACAAAGCCGTTCACATTCGCCGGGCCTAAGTTGGAGAGCGTGATGGTGTAGGCCACCGTTTGGCCTGCCGCCAGCGTGGTCACGACATTGGTTTTCGTGAGGCCCAAACTGACGTTGCCAGTGATCGTGGAGCCAAAGGCCGAGCTGTTGTTCGCCAAATTGCTGTCGGTGTAGCTGGAACTGGAAATTGACACCGAGTTGGTGATCTTTTGCCCTGCTGCGCCTGTCACATTGGCCGTGAGCACGAAGACCATCGTGCTCAGGCCTGTCATCGAAGGGATGTTGAGTCCAGTCGTCGAGAAGTCGATCAAATTCAGCGAGCTCGGGCAGATGGCCGTGCCTGCGGTCACCGCGCAGGTGAGCGTGTTTTTGGAGATGCCGCTGACATCAGGGTCGATGATGAGCGTGTTGCTAGCGCCCACGCCGGTGGTCAGGTGGGCCACCGTGATGGTGTAGTTGAACGTGCCATTCACCTGCACGGTGGTTGAGCCGACCTTGCTTACCGCCAGGTCGGGTGAGGGTGCGCATTCTCGTAACTGCACTTGGGCAATGCCTGCGATTGCGCCGCTCGGGTTTGCCGCATGGGTTGCGGTGATCGCCAGGCCCACGGTGCCCGTGACTGGCGCGGTGAGCGTGCCTTGGATGAGCCGCCAGGTGTCGCTGCCCGTTTCGTTGTTGGAAGCCGTTGGCACGAAAGTGGCGGTGGTACCCGTCACGTAGGCCGGGGTCGTGCCGTCTACACGCAAGAGCCCCAAGCTGGGCAGAGTCGCGCTGCTTGAGCCTGGAACAGTTGCATTCGACATGTAGGCCATGAATTGGTAAGTGCGACCCGGCACGAGGCCGGATACGGTGGTGGTCCAAATTCTGGAATTGCTTGCGGCTGCGGCTGCGTCGCCGTAGTACAGCAGCCACCAGTCGGAGCCCGGCACGCTTCGCGCGGCATCTCCCGGAAATGGGCTCTGAGTGGCCTGTCCGCCAAAGTAGCTGACGGCGTTTTGCTGCCGACTGACCGTATCGGCGAGCACCGTCGGCGAAGCGTTCGCTGTGCCGATCGTTAGGGCGGAGTTGAGAGGCGAGGCGAGTTCAAAGTTGCCGTTTGAGATCAGGTTTGTCGTTCTCTCTGTGGTGTTTGCGGGGCAGATCTGAGCGCTGCTCACCACTTGCACCTGAGCCGGCACCACCGCAGTCAAGTCCGTGCTTACCAGCACGGAAGTCGTGCCCGCGGTGGTGTCCGCCGGTAGCGTGGCCTGGAAGGTGTTGGTCACGGTTGTGCCCGCTGCGGCAGTGATCAGCGCATTTAGCACAAAGGTCAGCGTCGAATCCACCGGCAGATTGGGAATAGAGATGCCGGCTTCAAAGGTGGTGGTGTTCAATCCAGCCGGGCAAGTGGGCGTGGGTGGGCCGGTGGACGCGCTACACGACACGCTGAGCTTTTGCAGCCCCGCTTGCGCCGGGTCTTGAACGACCGTGAAATTGCCCGGATAGGGCCCGTAGCTTGCAACCGTCATCGTATAGGCGGTGACCGATCCGATCGTCGCGGTGTTTTTACCGTCTGTCTTGGCCGCCCGCACCGTGGCGATTCTCGGCCCGGACAGTGGGCATGATGTACCGTCTGTGTTGCCTACGCCTGCGCCGTAGGTTGGTGGCGAGGCAGGCACCGGCACGAGGAGGCCATTGAAGCTGGGCGGCGCCCCTGAAATCGCGTTCGTGACTGAGTAGAAGGTGGTGGCCGGGTTGTCGAAGACGTAGAACTGATTGACCGACGCATCCCAAAATGCAGATCCGACGCCCAGCGCTCCGGGCGTAGTAGCGAATGTCACCGTCGTTACCCGGGCTTTGCCCATGTTGGCGCCAGTGAAGCCTCCCGCGTTCACGGTTGTGTCGAGCTGGATGCGGTGCATGAGGGCGTCGGCGCCATAGTCTGCCTGCTGCGCCGCGCCATAGAGGGTTGCATTCACGCCGCCCGCTCCTGCGAAATCAAAATCGCCGAAATTCATGATCGAGACTGTGGCCGCGCCTGCACTGCTGTCGCCAATCGTGTACTGAAAGCTCACTGTGATCGAACTGCTGGAGGGAATGGAGGGCATCGAATCCAGGCGGAATATCGCATTGGGTGCAATGGATGCAGCGCGCCCTCCGGTGGTGCCCTGACCCGCGAAGTAGAAGCGGCCTGCTGAATCGAAGCTGCCGACGCTCTGCGCGTAGCCAGCAGGGATCACGATACCGCCGGGCAAACCGACGATGCCGCCCAAATCTTGCACACCGGTGGAGCCGAGGCGCATCAACCTTGGCCCCACAGCGGAGTCTCGAATCCCATAGATGAAATTGTCGATGGGGTTGTAGCCAATGCCACCCACGTTCACGGTCGCGGTGTTCGTCCATACCGCAGTTGGCGTGACGGTGCCGCTCACAGACGAAAACCGAAACAGCATTGACTCGGGCGTGGCCTTGTTGCGGATCTGGAAAAACACCACATCGCAGGTGAAGGCGCTGCCTTGCGCGAACACCAAATTGGGCAGCGCGTGGAGCATCATGACCACGACCAGGCACACCCAGCGCAGCAAGAGCGCCCGGCAGGTGCCGAATGCGCTGGCACACGATGCAGTGTTTGTGCGCGCGGCGGTTGCTGTGAGGGGCGAGAAGGGCATCAACGGGATGGGAGGCGGTTCGTGAGAGCAGGCTCCGCTGGAGGCGGAAGCGCACATCTTCCCTGTCAATTTGTCTGCGAACTATAGTGCTTACCTATCCATTTGTCATCGTTTGACGCAGACTGTTACCAATCCGTCACAGGCTCGGCCTTCGCTTCAACGCGGCAGCCTCAGCCAGCAAGCAACAGCGCGGCAATCACATGCCGCCCCTCCTGCGCCAAGATGTTGTAGGTGCGGCAGGCGGCCATCGAGTCCATGCATTCCATGCCGATGCGGGCCTCAATCAGTGCGCGCTGCAGCTTGGGCGGCACAAATCGGATGGTTTTGCCTGAGCCAAAGACCACGAGCTCTGGCTTGAGCGCGGCGAGCTGCGCGAAATGCTCAGGCGTGAGGGCTGAGAAATCAGGCACTGGCCAAGGGATCAGCTCGCCACGTGAACCAATGATCACGCTGGTTTCAAAGCGCTGGCCACCGTCTTTAGTGGCCACCGCTACCCAGCCCGGGCCGCTGGCGGCGATGGCTTGCACGTCGAATTTGTCTGGCTGCATCTTCATGCATTGGATTTTCGCGGGTTTTCCATGTTGAAATTGGACTTGACGAGGAGAGCGATCCGCCACCATGAAACCGATTGAAAAATCCACCAAGCTTGCCAATGTGCTCTACGACGTCCGCGGCCCCATCGTGGAAGCCGCCCGCCAGATGGAGGAGGAAGGCCAAAAAATCATCCGGCTCAACATCGGCAACTTGGCCCCCTTTGGCTTCGATGCGCCCGAAGAAATCCAGCAAGACATGATCCGCAACCTGCCGAACTCGGCGGGCTACAGCGAGAGCAAGGGCATTTTTGGCGCGCGCAAAGCGGTGATGCACTACACCCAAGAGCTCGGCATTGAGGGTGTCACGCTCGACGACATTTATCTCGGCAACGGTGCCAGCGACTTGATCGTGATGGCCTGCAACGCCTTTTTGAACGACGGCGACGAGATGCTCGTGCCCGCGCCTGATTACCCGCTGTGGACGGCAGCGACCTCGCTCTCAGGCGGCAAGCCCGTGCACTACCTGTGCGACGAAAACAATGGCTGGATGCCCGATTTAGACGACATCCGCGCCAAGATCACGCCGCGCACGCGGGGCATCGTGGTCATCAACCCCAACAACCCCACGGGCGTGGTGTACAGCGTGGCCGTGTTGCAAAGCTTGATCGCGCTCGCCAGGCAGCACGATTTGGTGATTTTTGCCGACGAGGTGTACGACAAAGTGCTCTACGACGGCGCAAAGCACACCGCGATGGGCTCACTTGCCAGCGACGTGCTGGTGCTCACCTTCAATTCACTATCCAAGGCCTACCGCAGCTGCGGCTACCGGGCGGGTTGGATGGTGGTGTCCGGCGCGAAAACACAGGCCAAAGACTTCATCGAGGGCCTGAACATGCTGGCCAACATCAAGCTCGGCAGCAACGTGCCGGGGCAGTGGGCGATTCAAACCGCGCTCGGCGG
>JAAFHN010000158.1 GCA_013298415.1 Comamonadaceae bacterium | reverse complement strand
ACTGCGCCATGCAGCGCGGCCACCACCGGCACGCGCCCCCTCTCGATCGAATCAAAACAGCGGTGCCACATGCGCGAATGGTGCAGCCCCGCGACCGTGTCGCGCTCTTGCAGCTCGCTCAAGTCCAAGCCCGCGCAAAAGTGATCGCCCTCGCCGCAGATGACGGCCGCGCCAATCTCGCTGGGCAGCTCGGCAAAACGCCGCTCCAGCGCGAGGATCAAGCCGTCGCTCAGCGCGTTGCGCTTCTTTGCGCGCTTGACCGTCAGCACGGCCACCGCACCGTCGATGTCTAAGCCAATGTCTTCCAAATTCACTGTGGGTTCCGCTTTGCAGATGAGTCGAGTTGGCAGCAACTTTAGGCTCAAACTCGTTATGATGCATAAGCATTTTCCCCATGCTCAGCCCAAAATCGAGGCCGCCATGAACTACGCTGACCTGATCGCCATCGACATCCACACCCACGCCGAAGTGAGCTGCTGGAACCCGTTTGACAGCTACGGCGAAGAGTTCGACCGCGCAGCCGACAAGCACTTTCGCAACAGCCGCCGCCCCACCATTGCCGAGACGGTGGCCTACTACCGCGAGCGAAAGATGGGCCTCGTGATGTTCACCGTGGATGCCGAGGCGCAAATGGGCCGCCGCCGCATCCCAAACGAGGAAATTGCCGCAGCAGCACGGGCCAACAGCGACATGATGGTGGCCTTTGCCAGCATCGATCCGCACAAAGGCAAGCTCGGCGCGCGCGAAGCCGAGCGGCTCATCCGAGAAGAAGGCGTGAAGGGTTTCAAATTTCACCCCACCGTGCAAGGATTTCATCCCTACGACCGCATGGCATGGCCGATCTACGAGGTGGTGAATGCGCACAAGATGCCTGCCATCTTCCACACCGGGCACAGCGGCATCGGCTCAGGCATGCGCTGCGGCGGCGGCCTGCGCCTGGAGTACAGCAACCCCATGCACTTGGACGACGTGGCACTCAGCTTTCCAGACATGCAAATCGTGATGGCCCACCCGAGCTGGCCCTGGCAAGACGAAGCCTTGAGCGTGGCCATGCACAAGCCCAATGTGTGGATGGATTTGAGCGGCTGGAGCCCGAAATACTTCGCGCCCCAGCTCATCCAATACGCCAACACCCTGCTCAAAGACCGCGTGCTGTTCGGCAGCGACTACCCGCTCATCACGCCAGAGCGGTGGATGAAAGACTTCGATCAGGTGGGCTTCAAAGACGAGGTGAAACCCCTGATCCTGAAACAAAACGCGATGCGGCTGCTGGGCCTGGGGCAAGCCTGACGCTACTTTTTATGTAGCATCAGACTTAATAAAAACTGGAACAAGTAGCCAAATTTGCCGCCTAATTAGGAGCATGCCTCAGATGACCTACCCCGTTCGGGCTGAAGTATCGAAGCCTTCCCCTAGGCCCTTCGATACGGCACGTACCCTGTCCTGAGGTATCGAAGGATCAGGGCGAACGGAGATGGTCACCATCTGAGCCGCAGTCCTGATCAGGCAAATTTGCGTGAAATTCGGTAAAAAACCGCCTCAAGGGTTGCGCGCGGCGGCTTCCAGCTGAGCGGCAGTCACCGATGCTGTGCTGCCCTGGCCTGCGTAGCTCGTGGCAAACGTGACCGTGCTGCCGTTGATCGCGGCCGAGCGCACGGTTGCGATGCCTTGCAGAGTCACCGAGCCTGCCGAGCTGCCATCGGCCTTGAAGCCAAAGAGCTGCACGTTGCTCGCACCCTGCCGGGTGTAGGGCACCCAAAGCACGTTTTGATGGAAGATGACTGGGCAAGTGGTGTCAGGGCATGCGAGCTGCGTCTCGCGCGGCGCACGCGGGAGCCAAGCGGCCGTCATGAAGGCATGCAGCACCGTGTTGGGCTGGTTGCGCAGCGTACGGGCGAGGTCTTCATTGCCGTAGTTGGTAGCAGCGGGAGGCGAGGCGGGCGGCGAGCCAGCACCACCAGAATCCGCACCCACCGCGACGCGACTGCCGCTGGCTGCCGCGTCAAACTGCGCCAGCGTCACCACACCTGATGCGCCCTGGCCGCCCCAAGACTCCGAGTAAGTGATGTTGCCGCCAGACTGCGAGGCGGAGCGAACGGTGGAAAACCCATTCAAGCGCACCTCTGCTACCAGGCTCAAATCTGATCGATAACCAAAAAGGAAAATTGTCCGCACGCCCACAAGTTCATATGGAATCCACAGGATATCGCGGTGAAGAAGCACCGGGCAAGTCGTGTCAGGGCATGCCAGTCGCATTCCACTGTTCATGTTCCTGTGACTTGCGGGCAACCAAGATTTGGTCATGAACGGGTGAAAGGCCGTGGCGGGTACAGCGTTCAGAGTGCGGGCCAAGTCCGCATTGCCCCAGGCTTGCGCAGCGGGCGCTGGCGCAGGTGCGGCCGCAGCGGTTGCCACCGTGTACTCGCGGATCAAATTGTCAATCTGGCCTGTACCCACGCCAATTGACTCTTGCATGCCCACGCTGCCCACGAACTGGTAAGTCGCGCCGCTGCCGCTGCCACTCACGTTGATTTGCGCCACGTCTGACAAACCCCAGAGCGGCACACGTGCCCGCGGCGTGGGGCCGTTGTCAAAGGCCATCAGCATCATTTGCGAGGAGCCCTGCGTGCCGTACGGCACCCACACGAAGCCGTTGCGTTTGACCACGGGGCAGCGCTCTGAATTGGGCGCTGACGCACGGCAGCGCCACTCAAAGCCGCTGGGCGCGGGCGGCAGCTCACTGCGGGCAATCCACACCGCGCCATCCGATGCGGTGGACACGCTGTTGGCAACCGGCACGGGCGACTGGGCTAACGCAGCACCGCCCACTGCGCCCGAGAGCGCGGCAACCGTGGCCACCACAAGTAAGGACTTGGGAAAACGAGTCAGCGCGAGAGATTGCTGTGCCATGTGCATGCTCCTGAAGATTGAATTGGCGAGATTGAACGAAACAGTGAGCACAGTTTAGGGCCCCGCGTTATCGATGGCGAGAGTCTGCGCATCGCGCCAGCCCCACCGATGTGCACCATTGCGCAACGCGGCTCACAGGCAACTCACTATACTTTTGGAAGCACTGACCATTTTGAATACCTGAACAGAGCGCTGATTTCTCTTCCAATTTGTGCGCTGAGCCAGCTCCCGCCTTCCGGCAACTCATCCGCAGCCTACAATCCGCCGCTTGGGGCTGCATTGGTTTCGACGTGGGTTCGGACGCGCAGCGCCGCATGCCGAGCCCGTTGGATGCTCGTAAATCTCCTGACAAAAAACTAACTGCTAACGACTCTCGTTACGCACTCGCAGCTTAATTGCTGAGAGCCCTGCAACATCTCGCCGTTGGGATGGGGTGGCAACACCTGCAGGGTCATTCACAACGGCTAGGATTGGCTGCGTTCTTCAGACAACACCGAAACCCAATGAACTGGTTTCTTGCGTAGCGTGCGGCTGCGCGACGCAAGAGGCAAGACACAAATCAGACCGCTAAGCATGTAGAAGCGCGCGAAAAAGGCTTGCGGACGGGGGTTCAAATCCCCCCAGCTCCACCAAACAAACGGAAATGGCTCGCCCAAAAGGCGGGCCATTTTTGTTCTGTTTATGGCGCGGCGCTGCCTTTGGCACGAATTTGCGTTGCCTTTGGCACAGATTTGCGCTGCCTTTGGCACGAATTTCGCTCGCTGCAACCGGATCAACAGCCCATGCGACCCTGCGAACAAGCAAAAATATGGCGCGGCGCTGCCTTTGGCACGAATTTGCGTTGCCTTTGGCACAGATTTGCGCTGCCTTTGGCACGAATTTCGCTCGCTGCAACCGGATCAACAGCCCATGCGACCCTGCGAACAAGCAAAAAGCTCAGCCTGAGGAGGCTGAGTTACAGCACTCGCCGCATGCCAAACCCCGTTCCATGTTGCTCACAAGCAACAGTCGGCTTCTGTCGTGGCCACAACAAAAAGCGCCCCAATTCGGAGCGCATTACCCCTAGGTGCAGAGCGCGTTAAGGCGCTGCAATGCGCCTTGCCAACGCGACCAAGTCTGCCTCACCACTCACCACCAAGGCCAATGTTTCATCCGGCAAACCTTCCAGGAATCGTGTCGCCCGGCGCTGTAACTCAAACCGTGCGGCCTGCTTCCAGTCGTGCGCACAAAATGCTTCTACCTGTGCAGGGCTCTTACCGCGCAGACAGCCCTTCAGCTGCTGAGCCAGACTCTCGTTCACTTCATTCAATTGGTTCATTTGGGGTACTTCTCGGGTTACTGGGGGTGTCGGAATCGACACCCCCAGTACCACTCTTAATGCCCGCCAAAGCAAGCACTCTGCGCACCATGTGCATCAAAAATTACAGGCTGTCAGTTCGCCGCGACTGCCTCTCGCATTGATGCGCCTAGGTTATCAATCAGCAGCTCCGTCACCCGAAGACTCCGGCTTGCATTCACCGAGTAGCGGGTCGGCACTTCCGCAATATTGAACATCGCAAACGTCTCCCGCACACCCGGCGTATCGTTCAACGACAAGATGAACTTGCCTTTGACGTCCACCAGAAGCTCTGCCAGTCGCTCGAAGTCTGCGCGCTCGAACATGCCCTCACCGTAGTAGTCCTCGCAGCCCCAGTATGGCGGGTCAAGGTAGAACAGCGTCGACTCTCGGTCGTAGCGCTTGAGCACGTCGGCGTAAGGCCTGTTCTCAATCGTCACTCTCGCGAGCCTGGCATGTGCGTCACTCAGCTCTTCTTCGATGCGCAGAAGATTGAGTCGAGGCAGCCCCGTCGAGGCCGTGCCAAACGTCGGCCTCGCGGCTTTCGCGCCAAAGGCCGTCTTCGCCAGATAGAAGAAGCGAGCGGCCCGCTGAATGTCCGTAAGCGCCTCAGGTGGTGATGACAAGAACGCATCAAACTCCTCCCTGGCAACAAGCATCCATCGAAACTGCTCCACCAACGCTGGCAAGTGATGGCGCACGCATCTGTAGAGGCGCACCAGCTCCCCGTTCAGGTCGTTGATTACTTCCACCTTACTCGGCTGCTTTTTAAAGAGCACCCAAGCCGCTCCCGCAAACACCTCCACGTAACAGGTGTGCGGCGGAAACCGCTTGATGATCGTCTCGGCCAGCAGGCTCTTGCCGCCAACCCAAGCGAGCGGGCTACGCCCTCCGGGCCGCAGCATGTTTTGCATCATCATCGTCGAAACCTCGTTTCAATGACGCTGCAGCGCGTGCTGGGTTAGGAGCGCTTGCGCAAGATTGCGCGGCCCTCAAATCATTCAAAGTGCCGCACCTCGGGCACTTAATCGAGATGTGGGTGTAGCCCGCCTCTTCGGCCAGCTTGCGCCCACAATGAGAACAACGAACATCCTTCATAGCAAAGTTACAGATTGCGACCCTAGAATCCTTACCACCTGTACGGGTAGGTAGGGCCTTGGTTGAAACCGAGATGCATCTCGGTGGAGGTGGCCGTAGAGGGTGTTGACGCACTCACCACGGCCGCCCTACTTCTTTCAAGCTGCAGTCGATGCAACATGCGGTGCAAACACCGCGTCCTGCAGCTCAAAAAGTCTTGACGGCGAAATCTGCTGCGCTGGCGCGCCCCAAGCCAGCGCACAAGCCTCAGAGCAGTAGAACGCGCGCTTTAACTGAAGCGCTCCGGGCAACACGAATCCCGCAATGCCCAGCAGGTCGTATGGCGCACATAAGTGCATCCCAAACCAGCGAATACAGCGCTCATAGTCAAGCTCCGTTGCGCCCTCAATGTGGCGCAGCTCCCAGCGGCCGCTGCTCAAATCAATGCTCTTGAAACGGACCCCATGGTCGCGCAGGGAGGCAGACGCACACAGGCCCGCACCGCCCGCGCTGGCTCTGTAGCCAAACACCATCTCGGCGTGACTGAAATCGCCCCTGGAGCGCGGCCAAGCGCATATCGCCTGGTCTCCCCATTTCGCCTTGGGGTTCAAGGCCTTGCGCCCCTTGTAGTAGGCGATAGACAGTAGCGCACTTTGCTCGAATGGCCTCGTATCCATGCTCACCCCTTAAAGCGATCAGCTTCGTCAATCGGGCCATGCAAGAACTCCTCCACTTCCGCCGCCGTCAGCCGCGCAGCAAAAAAAATGGCTGACGTTGACAGAGCCTGGATAAAGCTCGAGCAGTCACTGCCAGCCAAGTCCACGAACGGGCTTTGCTGGTACAGCTCGCGCCCCTTCAGGATCAGCACCTTTTGCGCAAGCCTCTTGGTCGCATTCGGCTCTTGCGACGCAAAAAATTCAACATCCGACAGCGCCAAGTTCAGCAAGTCAAACTTGCTCACCGCCGTGCCCATCGCTGACGCTGGAAAGCGCATCACGAACGCGCGCTTCGTGATGTGCCTGGGCCGAGCATCTGCAGCTGCAACCAGGGCTGCGCCATCCCAGTGCGCAC
>JAAFHN010000355.1 GCA_013298415.1 Comamonadaceae bacterium | reverse complement strand
CATCAAGCTGCTGGGCATCACCAAGCGGGTGAAATTCGGCTCAAGCGAGGGCATCGAGCTCCGCGTTCACCCTTGCCTCGTGCCCAGCCGCCGCTTGATTGCGAATGTAGAAGGCGCGATGAACGCCGTGATGGTGCAGGGCGATGCCGTGGGCACCACGCTTTTCTACGGCAAAGGCGCAGGCGCAGAGCCGACTGCCAGCGCTGTGATCGCAGACTTGGTGGATGTGGCGCGGCTTGCCGATGCGTCAGCCCAAGCCCGCGTGCCGTCGCTCGCTTTCCAGCCTGGCTCCATGAGCACCGCCCAAGTGCTGCCGATGAGCGAAGTCACCACCAGCTACTACCTGCGCCTGCGGGTGGCCGATGAAAAAGGCGTGCTGGCCAAAGTCACCGCGATCATTGCGAATGCCGACATCAGCATCGACGCGGTGCTGCAACGCGAAGCCGACGAAGTGGCCGGCGAAGCAGGCGGCCAAACCGACCTCATCATCTTGACGCACGACTGCAAAGAAGGCGCGATGAACACAGCACTTGCTGAGATGCAGGCGCTTGCCAGCACGCTAGCGCCCATCGTGCGCATCCGCAAGGAAGAGCTGGCTTGATCCTCTCGGCCAACGCTCACTTGCAAATGCATAGCAAAGAAGTGAGCAAATACTAGGACACAGGTCAATTTTTGATTGAAAATGGCCAGTTCCCGCTCGATCGGGCTTGAGTTTCGGGGCATGGGCTAGCATTCAGGGCCTGCGTTTGTGATGCCCTCCTTCCGAAAAACTGCGGTTTCGCGGCCCCATGTGCTTCGGCTTTAACGCGCTCTCCGCGGCTCCTGCATCACGTATCCGTTTTCCCCGTGCGTCTCAATCAAATCAAGCTTTCGGGCTTCAAATCTTTTGCCGATCCCACCACCTTTCAGCTGCCTGGGCAGTTGGTGGGGGTGGTGGGGCCGAATGGCTGCGGCAAATCCAACATCATGGATGCGGTGCGCTGGGTGCTGGGCGAGTCGCGGGCGAGTGAGCTGCGCGGCGAATCCATGCAAGACGTGATCTTCAACGGCACGAACTTGCGCAAGGCGGCCTCGCGCTCCTCGGTGGAGCTGGTGTTTGACAACGCCGATCACCGCGCAGGCGGGCAGTGGGCGCAGTACATCGAAATTGCGGTGAAGCGGGTGTTGACCCGTGATGGCGCATCGAGCTACTACATCAACAACCAACCGGTGCGCAGGCGCGATGTGCAAGACGTGTTTTTGGGCACGGGCTTGGGGCCGCGCGCCTACGCGATCATTGGCCAGGGCACGATCAGCCGCATCATCGAGAGCAAGCCCGAGGAGCTGCGCCTCTTTTTGGAAGAAGCCGCAGGCGTATCCAAATACAAAGAGCGCCGCCGCGAGACTGAAAACCGCTTGAGCGACACCCGCGAGAACCTGACCCGCGTGGAAGACATCTTGCGCGAGCTGAACGCGAACCTTGACAAGCTGGAAAAGCAAGCCGAGGTGGCGCAGAAGTTCCATGCCTTGCAAGCCGATGCCACGCTCAAGCAGCAGCAGCTTTGGTGGTTCAAACGCAAAGACGCGCTCGAAGCCCAGACCAAGCTGCAAGCGGATGCGCAAGCCGCTGTGGTGGCCCTCGATGCGCGCATGGCTGATTTGCGTGCTGTTGAAGCGGATTTGGAGACGGTGCGCCAATCGCATTACGCGGCGGGCGCGAGCGTGAACCAGGCCCAAGGCAGTTTGTACGAAGCCACCACCGAAGTGGCGAAGCTCGAAGCGCAGATTCGCTACGTGCTCGAAGGCCGCCAGCGCACCGAAGCGCGGATGGCGCAGCTGCGTGAGCAGCAAACGCAGTGGCGGCAGCGCGGCGAAGAAGCCAGCACCGAAATCGAGCAGCTCGCGGCCAAAAGCGAGCACGCCGAGGAAGAAGCAGCGCGCTTGGCGGATGCGGTGGCCCATGCCCAAGCTGCCGTGCCCCAGCGGCAAACCGATCAGCGAGACGCGTTTGCCAAGGCTGCTGAGGGTCGCAATGCTGCCGCCCAAGTGCAGCAGCAGATCCAAGTGCTTTCAGCCACTCAGCGCAGCCTGGCAGAGCAACTGCGGCAGTTTCAGCAGCGCCGCGACAAGCTCGATGCCGAGCGGCGCAACTTGGCTGCGCCAGATACCGCCCGCCTTGAACAACTGCAGGCGCAACTGGCCGATGCCAAACTGGTGCTCGCTGAAGCCGACGAGCGCCTGGGCGAGCTGCAAGCCCAAGTGCCGGAGCTGGATGCCGAGCGCCACGCCGCCCAAGACGCGGCCAACACCCAAAGCGCCACGCTGACTGCGCTGAGTGCGCGCCTGAACGCGCTGCAGGCGCTGCAAGAGCGCGTGAAAACGCAATCCAAGCTCCAGCCCTGGCTGCTGAAGCATGGGTTGGAAGGCAAAACGCCACTGTGGAGCCAGCTCCACATCGAGCCGGGCTGGGAAGCGGCCCTGGAGGCGGCCTTGCGCGAGCGCATGCAGGCGATTGGCGTGGGCCAGTTGAGCAGCTTGAAAGCGTTTGCAGGCGATGTGCCGCCGGTGAAGCTGAGTTTTTACGACCAATCTGCGCTGCCTGCGCCCACACCTGCGCCGAACGCATTGAAGCCGCTTGCCGATTGGCTGCGCTTGCACGATGCGAATCACCAGGCTGTGCTGCGCGAGTGGCTGCAAGGCTGTTTCACCTGCGATTCCATCGATGCGGCGCTGGCAGTCAGATCGCAGTTGAACGCTGGCGAAGCGATTTTTACCAGCCAAGGCCACTGCGTTACGGCCCATTCACTCAGCTTTTACGCGCCCGATTCCGAGCAAGCGGGGCTTTTGGCCCGCGCCCAGGAAATTGAAAACCTGCAAAAGCAAATCAAGGCGCAAACCTTGATGGCCGACGAGGCGCGCAGCGCACTCACCCGCGCGCAATCGGCCTACAGCCAAGCAGCGCAGCAGCTCCAAGGCGAGCGCAGCCAGCACCAGGCCCAGGTGAGCCGGGTGCACGGCTTGGACGTGCAGGTGCTGAATTTGTCGCAACAGGCGCAAGCCCTGAGCGCGCGCAGCAGCCAATTGGCCGACGATTTGCAGGAAGTGGATGCGCAGCTGGGCGAGCTGCAAGAGCGCCAAGCAGAAGCCGAGGGCCAGTTTGAGCAGCTTGACATGCAGTTGGCCGAGGCCCAAGAGCGCCACGCCATGCTGGAAGACGCAGCGATCGCGGCACAGACCGCGCTCGACAGCGCACGCGCCGCTCTGAACGCCGCAGAACGTGCAGCTCAAGAGGCGAGCTTTTCGCAGCGCTCCATCGCGCAGCGGCAAGAAGAGCTGAAGCGGGCGGTGGCCACTTCCGCAGCCCAAATCACGGCCCTGGAAGAAGACGTGGCTCGCGCCAACGCCGATCTCGCTCAGCTTTCCGATGCATCCGCCCAAGCGGGGCTGCAAAGCGCTTTGGCATTGCGCCTGGAGCGCGAAGCCAGTTTGGGCGCGGCGCGCAGCCAATACGACGACCTAACCAACAAGCTGCGCGCAAGCGACGAGCAACGCATCAAAATCGAACGCGAGCTCGATCCTTTGCGCAGCAAGATCACCGAGCTGCAACTCAAAGAGCAGGCGGCGAGGCTTGGGCTTGAGCAATACGAGCAACTGCTGGCGGACGCGAAGGCCGATCTGGAAGCTGTGGCGGCTTCCATCGAAACCGGCCAAGTGCGCCAGCCGGGTTTGGCACAGACCATTGAGGGCATTCAGCGCCAAATCACGGACTTGGGGGCCGTGAATTTGGCCGCACTTGAGGAGCTCACACAATC
>JAAFHN010000168.1 GCA_013298415.1 Comamonadaceae bacterium | reverse complement strand
AAGTACCATTGGAACACTTCGCCACGCCTCCGCGAGCGCGCATGCCCTGCTTCGCGACCATCCCAGAGGTATCCAGCGAACCCGGCGCGCGCTTTTTTCAGAACAAACCACCCCTCTGTCCAGGTACTTAAATGATTCATTGCTACGTTTTTTGAATCCTGTGAATGCTCCTCCATCCGACGGCGCAGGCTCCAGAAACTGCAAATCGGGAGACCTGACCCCGTCTCCGGGGAGACCTGACCCCGTCTCCGCATGTGACCCCGTCTCCGCATGTGACCCCGTTTCCGCATGACCCCGTCTCCCCATGCTGACCCCGTCTCCCCATGCGTCCCGCTGTGACCATGTCTGACCCAGGATCCCGCGGGGTGCAGGTCACTGCGCCCACGACCGCTTCCGGTTTACGTCTCCTCAGACCAACGCGCCCTGTGCCCAAGATGACACCTGACTGGGTGCTACACGACAAGTGGCGGCAGGTTCACACGAGGTCTGGGCTGGCGGCATATCTTCGCAGAGCCATTGTTGCCGAGCGAAATTGCATTCGAGGCGAGTTTCCGCGACATCTGATGCCGAGATTTAAGTGGCGACGCATCGCTGTGGCAAAGGCTTTTGTTGCCGCGGGCGGCATTCTTCATCCGCGGGTCCTCACGCAGCCAAACTCAAGAACGATGATTCCCGGTAGCAGCGTTTTTCCGAATGTCTTGCGCAACGTGTTCAGGCCAGCAGTTTTTCAATTGGTGCCAATTATTGAAGATTGTCAGTGAGAATCGGCTCCTAACTAGGCGATGCATCTCGTGATGCTCTGATGTCCCCATTTCCCATTTAAAGAAACACCCCGCCTCATGCTCCAACAATCCGCCCCCCCCCTCTCCACCCTCGAAAACACCGCTGAATTTGAGGCTCGTCACATTGGGCCTTGGGAGGGGGACGAGCAGCACATGCTCTCTTGTATCGGGTCAGTTTCCAGACGAGCGCTGATCGAATCCATTGTGCCTCCCAACATCAAGCGCACGAATCCGATGCAATTGCCTGCGCCGGCGACAGAGGCTCAGGCGCTTGCGGAATTGAAGCGAATAGCGCAAAAGAACAAACTCTTCAAAAATTTCATCGGCCAAGGCTATTACGGCACGCACACGCCGGGTGTGATTCTCAGAAATATCCTAGAAAACCCGGCTTGGTACACGGCTTACACGCCCTACCAGGCCGAGATCAGCCAGGGCCGGATGGAAGCGCTGGTGAACTTCCAGACCATGGTCTGCGATTTAACGGGCATGGACATTGCCAATGCGTCGATGCTGGATGAAGCGACAGCCGCAGCAGAGGCGATGACGCTTGCCAAACGCAGCGTGAAAGCCAAGGGCAATTGCTTCATCGTGGCGGGCGATGCGCACCCGCAAACGATTGAGGTCATCCAGACCCGTGCCGAGCCGCTGGGCATTGAGGTGAAGGTGGCCAACAGCGAAGACGAGTGGAACGCGCTGCTCGCGGCTGACGACTACTTCGCCGTGCTGGAGCAATTCCCCTCCACCAGCGGGCGGCTGGGCACTGACACGGGCGACACGAAAAAGGTGAAAGCCAAGGGTGCGGCCTACATCGTGGCGGCCGATTTGCTGGGCCTTTGCATCATGAAGCCGCCGGGTGAATGGGATGGCGGCGGTGCGAAAGGCGACCCCGCAGCAGGCGCCGACATCGTGGTGGGCAACACCCAGCGCTTCGGCGTGCCGATGGCCAATGGCGGGCCGCACGCTGCGTACATGGCTTGCCGCGATGCCTTCAAGCGCAGCCTGCCTGGCCGCATCGTGGGCGTGAGCATCGATGCGCACGGCAACCCGGCCTACCGCCTGGCCCTGCAAACCCGCGAGCAGCACATTCGCCGCGAAAAAGCCACCTCCAACATCTGCACCGCGCAAGTGCTGCTGGCGGTGATGGCGAGCATGTACGCGGTGTACCACGGCCCAAGCGGCTTAAAGCGCATTGCCAACCGCGTGGCAGCTTACACAGCAATTTTGGCGGCGGGCTTGAGCGAACTGGGCTTTGACACCCGCGCTCAAAAAGGCGCGTTTGACACACTAACGCTCCACACCGGGGCCGACACCGCCCGCGTTTTTGATGCTGCTGCCGCCCAAGGCGTGAACCTGCGCCGCTTTCCCGAGTGGGGCGACGAATACATCGGCATGGCGCTCGATGAAACCACCACCCGCGCCGACATTGAATGGCTGTGGAAGATTTTCGCCAAGCCCGAGCAAACGCTGCCCAGTTTTGCCCAGTTTGAAAAAGGCATTGAGCCGCTGATCCCGCACGAGCTGCACCGCACCTCGGCCTTCCTCACGCATCCGGTCTTCAACACGCACCATTCTGAGACCGAGATGCTGCGCTACATCCGCAAACTCTCAGACCGCGATTTGGCGCTTGACCGCTCGATGATTCCGCTCGGCTCTTGCACCATGAAGCTCAACGCCACGAGCGAGATGATCCCGATCACCTGGCCTGAGTTTGCGCATATGCACCCCTTTGCGCCCGCCGATCAGCGCCAGGGCTATGCAGAGCTCGACAGCCTGCTGCGCCAATGGCTGTGCCAAGCCACGGGGTATGCAGGCATCAGCTTGCAGCCCAACGCGGGCAGCCAGGGCGAGTACGCCGGCTTGCTGGTGATCCGCGCCTTCCACAAAGCCAAGGGTCAAGGCCACCGCCACATCTGCCTGATCCCCGAGAGCGCACACGGCACCAACCCCGCCAGTGCGCAAATGGTGGGCTACCAAGTCGTGGTGGTGAAGTGCGATGCCATGGGCAATGTGGACATGGCCGACATGCAAGCCAAGTGCGAGCAACACAGCGCAAATTTGGCGGCGGTGATGATCACCTACCCCAGCACACACGGCGTGTTTGAGACGAGTGTGAAAGCGCTTTGCGCACTCGTGCATGAGCACGGCGGCCGCGTGTACGTGGACGGCGCGAACATGAACGCCCTGGTGGGCGTGGCAGCGCCTGGCGAGTTTGGTGGCGACGTGAGCCACCTGAACCTGCACAAAACCTTCTGCATCCCCCACGGCGGCGGCGGCCCGGGCGTTGGGCCGGTGTGTGTGGTGGAAGATTTGGTGCCGTATTTGCCGGGTCATCAAGCTGGCGGGTTGCCCGTCAACGGTGTGGGCGCTGTGAGCGCAGCTCCCCTCGGAAATGCGGCTGTTTTACCCATCAGCTGGATGTATTGCCGCATGATGGGCGCAGAGGGCTTGCAGCGGGCAACCGAAGTGTCGATCTTGAGTGCCAACTACATCAGCGCCCAATTGCGCGGCCACTTTCCCACGCTCTACGCCAGCGAACAAGGCCATGTGGCCCACGAATGCATTTTGGATGTGCGCCCATTCAAAGAAAGCTGCGGCGTGAGCGCCGAAGACGTGGCCAAGCGCCTGATGGACTACGGCTTTCACGCGCCCACGCTCAGCTTTCCCGTGGCAGGCACGCTGATGGTGGAGCCCACCGAGAGCGAAAGCCTGGCAGAGCTAGACCGCTTCGTCAGCGCGATGAAAAGCATCCGCGCCGAGATCGCCAAAGTGGAATCAGGCGAATGGCCGCAAGACGATAACCCCCTCAAAAACGCCCCTCACACCGCAGCCCAAGTGTGCGGCGACACCTGGACGCACCCCTACCCCCGCGAGGTTGCCGCCTTCCCCGTGAAATCCCTGCGAGACGGCAAATACTGGCCCACCGTCGGCCGCGTGGACAACGTACACGGGGATCGGAATTTGTTCTGTTCTTGTATTCCGCTGGCGGAGTACGCGGCGTAAGCCAGTCGCGGAACCGGCGCCAGAAAGTTAGCATTCGTGCTAACATTTCGGCATGACTTTCGAACTCAGCTACTTCAACCCGAAGGTGTTGGAAGAGATCGAGTCGTGGCCCGTGGACGTGTTGGCGGACTATGCGCGGTTGGTTGAATTGCTGCGGGCTCACGGGCCACACCTGCGCATGCCGCACTCGAAAGCATTTGGCGGTGGCTTGTTTGAGCTGCGGGCTAAGGAAGCTCTGAATAACCCAGAGTGGATCAGGGCGAGGCATATTCGGGATGAGCTGCTAGGCGAAAAGTGAGTCAAATAGTGCCACTATTTGCGAGCTTTTCAACGACGCAGATCGCCCGAAAATGTGTTGCGCTGGCCGCATCGGGGTTGTTCAGAGCTTCCCTGGGCGCGCTCAGGCATTGCGCGCGCCTTCTACTGTTTCGTTGTGGGTCGGCGGGTCGTGGTTTTGCATGCGTTTGTGAAGAAGACGCAGAAAACACCTGAGCCAGAGCTCAAAATTGCGCGCAGGCGCTTGAAGGATGTGGAACATGGCTGATCTCTCGTATCAACCCGTCAAACACGATCACGACGCTTTTCTGGCCAAAGCCCGGTTACGCCCCGGCTTTGGCGAGGCCTACGAAGCACTCGCACTTGAATACGCGCTGGCCGACCAAATGCTGAAAGCGCGCGCCAAGGCAGGCCTCACACAAGACGTGGTGGCCGAGCGGATGGGCACCACCAAAAGCGCGATCTCACGGCTTGAAGCCGTGGGCAGGCACACGCCCTCGCTCGCCACGCTCAAGCGTTACGCTGCCGCTGTGGGCTGTGACTTGCGAGTCCAGCTCGTCCCTCAGCGCCCAGCATAAGGTCGGTTCGCAGCCGCCAACATACGCCTGTCACAAACCTTCCCTCAACCTTTCCCAAAGCCCTCCAATCTGAACATGAAACTCGCACTCAAACAAGTCCTTGCTGCCGCTCTTGCTGCTGTCGCAGCAGTTGCTGCCACCGCCCAAAGCTCAGCTCCCGCGGCCAGCAAACCCGCTTCCGCCGCCTCCGCAGCCTCAACCGCTTCGGCTGCCTCTGGCGGCCCAGCGCGAGCATCGCTTGGCAACGTGGACACGCTTGAAGGCGGCATCGTGGTGACGCACACGAAGCGCGGCGCGGGCGAAAAGCCGGTGGCCGCAGACCGCGTGAAGGTTCACTACAAGGGCTACTTCCCGCCCGGCGGCCCCAAGGCGGGTGAAGAATTCGACAGCAGCTACAAGCGCAACGAGCCTGCCACCTTCCCGCTTGGCCGTGTGATCAAGTGCTGGACGCTCGGCGTAGCCACCATGCAGCCCGGCGGCAAAGCCACCCTCACCTGCCCCGCCGCAGTGGCCTACGGCGAGCGCGGCACCCCCGGCGGCCCCATCGGCCCGAATCAGACGCTGATGTTTGATGTCGAGTTGCTGGAAGTGCTGAAGTAAGGTCTGGCCGTCCTGAGCTGGCCTTTTTCAATCGCATCGATGCATTGATTTTTGTAGATACAATAACCAATGCGAATTTCCTAGGATCCTGCCAAGCGTGGCATCACGCTCGCGGAACGGGGATTGGATTTCGAAGATGCCGTGGCCGGGTTCGCAGGCATCACCCTCGAAGTGGACGACACCCGGCAAGACTACGGCGAGCGCCGCGTCATTTGCTTTGGTCTACTGGCGGGCAGGATGGTGGTGGTGGGCTACACCCCGCGTGGCGCGGTTCGCCATGTGTTCAGCATGAGAAAGGCCAATGACCGTGAGCGAACTCGCCTTGCACCGTACTTTGGGCTCTGATTTGAGCCGTGTGGACGCGCACCAATCGAGCGCGACCGAATACGACGAGCTGCCCGAACTCACCGACGACATGCTGGCCCGCGCCCAACTGCGCAAAGGCGGACGCCCGCGCTCGGCTAACCCTCGCCAGCTCATCAGCCTGCGCTTGCCCGCCGATGTGATCGCCCGCTGGAAGGCCAGCGGCCCCGGCTGGCAGACGCGCATGGCCGAGCGCTTGGCCAGCGCGCCTGCACTCGCCAGCCAGGCATAAGGTCAAGCCACGCATGAGCCTCTTCGCCGAACTCCTCCTGATTCCCTTGCAAGCCGTGGCCACGCTTTGGGTGGCGATGCTCATCATTCGGGCTTGGGCCACGGCCACGCAAGCGCCGATGCGGCAGCCCGCTGGGGAATTCATCATGCGGCTCACGGACTTTGCCGTGCTCCCGCTGCGCCGCGCCTTCAAATTCCAAAGCCGCATCGATTGGGCCTGCATCTTGCTGGGCTATGCGGCCTGCGCAGTCTTTGTGTTTCTGGCTGGCGTACTGCTGGTCGGTAGGGTAACGCTGGCTTCGTTTTGGTGGGTGGCTTTCCTCACCTATTTGCGCTGGGCGATCTATACGGCGATGGTGGTGCTGATTGCCCAAGCCGTG
>JAAFHN010000084.1 GCA_013298415.1 Comamonadaceae bacterium | reverse complement strand
CCCCAGCCCCCGCCCAAGCTGTCACAGCCCAAGGCGCCACAGCGCTCAAACTCTCAGACGTGCAGCCCACGCTGAACAAATACGCCTGCACCGCCTGCCACGCCATGAACGCCAAGGGCATCGGCCCCAGCTTCAAAGCCATCGTGGAAAAACACGGCAAACGCAGCGATGCCCAAGCCTACCTTGCTGGAAAGGTCAAAGCAGGCGGCGTGGGTGTGTGGGGCCAAATGCCCATGCCCGCCCAAGCCTTGAGCGCCGCTGAGGCGGAGCGGGTGGCGCAATGGCTGGTGCAGGGGGCGAACTAGTCGACCAAAACCCCGCTCCAAACGTTAACCATCCACCACCAGCCTGCGCGAGACAGCGCAAATTCTTAGAATCCCTTCCAAGTTCAGTTCACAAGTTTTTTCCGGAGACACCATGAAACGACGTCAGTTTTTGCAAAACACCGCCGGTTTGACGACCGCTCAAACCGCACTCGGCCTGGGCCTGGTCTCTGGCTTCATCCCGCTGGCGCACGCGCAGGCACCAGCCGCAGCTGCGGCCTGGAACAAGGCCGCGTTTGAACAAAAAACGCTCGCCGAAGTGGCCAAAGCCTTCGGCTCTGCCGCTGCCCCCACGCTCAGCCAAGATTTGGTGCTCAACACCCAGGAAATCGCTGAAAACGGCAACGTGGTGCCCTTCGGTGCCCAAAGCAACATCGCTGGCACCACGCAAATGGCGTTTTTGGTGGAGAAAAACCCCAATGCACTCGCAGCTGTGTTCGACATCCTGCCCGGCCAAGAAGCCAATGTCAGCACCCGCGTGAAGATGGGGCAGTCGTCCAATGTCTTTGTTTTGGCAAAGGCGGGCGATAAGTATTTCTACAACGTCAAAGAAGTCAAAGTGACTCTCGGCGGCTGCGGCGGTTAAGCCCTGTTCATTCACACAGATTTAGGAGAAACAACATGGCAGATCCGATGCGCATTCGCGCCAGTGCTAAAGGTGATGTGGTCACCGTCAACTTGCTTGTGAGCCACGAGATGGAGACCGGCCAGCGCCGCGATGCATCAGGCAAAACCGTGCCCGCATGGTTCATCCAAACCATCACCGCTACGCACAACAACCGCGCCGTGTTCAGCGCGCAGCTGGGCCCAGCAGTCAGTAAAAACCCGCTCTTTCGCTTCAGCTTTAAGGGCGGCAAGGCAGGCGACAAACTGAGCGTGACGTGGAAAGACAACCGCAACGAAAGTCGCACCGACGAAGCGACGATTGCCTAGAGATTTCGCGTAGAGTTGGACTCGCGCCAACGCATTCGATAAGCCCAGGTGCCTCGCCCCTGGGCTTTTTTCGTTTTGAGGAGACCATTTTGAAAAGAAGACTCAGCTCTGTCCATGTGAAATCAATGTTTGTTGCTGCGCTTTGTGTAGCATCGGCGTTGAGTTTTGCGCAAGATCGCACCACCCAGCAAGGCATTGCCGACTACCGCGCTGCCCTGCAAGACGGCAACCCTGCCGACCTGAACGCGGCGCGTGGCGAAGTCGCATGGAAGGCCAAGCGCGGCCCCAAAAATCTGAGCCTTGAATCCTGCGACTTGGGGCTTGGCGCAGGCAAGGTCAAGGGCGCCGTAGCCATCCTGCCACGCTACTTTGCCGACACCAACAAGGTGATGGACTTGGAAAGCCGCTTGGCGCACTGTATGGTGAATCTGCAAGGGGCCGATCCGGCAGATTTCACGGCCAGCAAAATCTTCAGCCGCGAGGGCGAAAAGCCCAGCATGGTGGAAGACATCGTGGCCTACCTCTACGACGAATCCCGCGACAGCATCGTCAACGTGCCGCAATCGCACGCGCTTGAAAAGATGAGCTATGCGCGGGGCAAGCAAATGTTCTATTTCAAAGGCGGGCCGTTTGACTTTTCCTGCGCCGCCTGCCACAGCGAAGACGGCAAGCGCATCCGCTTGCAAGACCTACCCAACCTGATGCAAAGCGGCCCTGCACAGGCCGCCTTCACCCAGTGGCCCGCCTACCGCGTGAGCCAGGGCGCCATGCGCACCATGCAGTGGCGCTTGTACGACTGCTTTCGCCAGCAGCGATTCCCTGAGATGCAATACATGAGCCAAGCCAGCGTGGACCTCATCACCTTCATGGGTGTCAACGCCAAGGGCGGAAAAATGGCCGCACCGGCCATCAAACGCTGATTTCGGGAGCAATTTCATGAAAAAGACCACCACTGTCTCGGTATTTGCTGCATCTGTTGCTAGCATTTTCGTACTTGCTTCATGCGCCACAGTTCCCGACCAACCGCCCGCGCTACCCCAGCCAACTGCTGCCGAGGTGTTGGAAGTGATGAAGGCTTCGTTTGCTGATCGCGGTGTGGCCAAGCTCGACCGCCTGGATCAAACCGAAATCCAACGCCTTTGCTCGCAAGTGAACGCCACTGGCAAACCGCTGGACGGCGCCAGCATCGAGCGGCTGCAAAAGGCCGCGATGGATGCCGTGAAGTACCCCGCAGACGGCAATTTCATCGGCGACTGGCGCGAAGGCGAGCGCGTGGCGCAAAGCGGTCGCGGCTTGCAGTTTTCAGATGCGGCGGGCAGCGTGAACGGCGCGAATTGCTACGCTTGCCACCAAGTTGGACCCACAGAAATCAGCTACGGCAACCAAGGCCCCAGCCTGCTCGGCTACGGCAAAAACCGAGGCGTGAAAGACCCTGCGGCCAAAGAATCAGAAGCTATGGTTCGCTACACCTGGCAACGCATCTACAACACCCACGCCGTGAACGCCTGCAGCAACATGCCCAGGTTTGGCGATGCCGGCATCCTGACCGAGAAGCAACTCAAAGACGTGATGGCCCTGCTGCTAGACCCCGCGTCTCCGGTGAACAAGTAGGGCTTAGGGGCAGTTTTGAACGCAAAGGGCGCGAAATGGACACGAAGGGCGCGAAAGAAACAGCCGAGCTTTAGCCGACTTTGTTTTCAAAAAACATAGCAATAAATATGATGATTGCAAGGACAGAGTGGGCAATGGATCTTGAAGAACGCCTTGGCTGTTCATTTTGCGCACTTTGCGTTGATTTCGCGCCCATTGCGTTCATGGCTCCTCTCTCCCTTAACACCCTATGAACCGCCGCGAATTTCACAACGTTCTTGCCGCTGCCGCCGCCGCTGGCTTTCCGCTGGCCCATGAGGCCAGGGCTTCTGAGGCTGAGGCGCTTTACAACTTGCCCAAATTCGGCAACGCGCATCTGCTTCACTTCACCGATTGCCATGCGCAGTTGCTGCCGATTTATTTTCGGGAGCCCAACGTCAATTTAGGCGTGGCCGGCATGTCGGGGCAAGTGCCGCACCTGGTGGGCGAGCATTTGCTCAAGTACGCAAGGCTTGGCGCGGGCGGACGCGAGGCGCATGCCCACACGCACTTGGATTTTGAGCGGCTTGCGCGGCAATACGGCAAGGTGGGCGGCTTTGCTCACCTTGCCACGCTGGTCAAGCGCCTCAAGGCCAGCCGCCCCGGCGCGCTGCTCTGCGATGGGGGCGACACCTGGCAAGGCAGCGGCACAGCGCTTTGGAGCAACGGGCAAGACATGGTGGAGGCCTGCCTGGCGCTTGGTGTGGACGTGATGACCGCGCACTGGGAGTTCACGCTGGGCGAAAAGCGCGTGAAAGAGCTGGTGGCTCAGCTCGAAGCTCAAAAGGTGAGCTTTGTGGCAGGCAATGTGCGCACCAAGGATTTTGAAGATCCCGTGTTCCAGCCCTACACGCTGCGCCAGATGAATGGCGTCACCGTCGCCGTAATCGGCCAAGCCTTTCCGTACACGCCGATTGCCAACCCTGCTTGGCTGATCCCCGATTGGTCGTTTGGGATTCAAGAAGCGAATGTGCAAAAGTTGGTTGACGAATGCCGTGGCAAGGGCGCGGCGGCGGTGGTGCTGCTTAGCCACAACGGCATGGATGTGGACTTGAAGCTCGCAAGCCGAGTGCGCGGCCTGGACGCGATTTTGGGTGGCCACACGCACGATGGCGTGCCGCTGCCAACGATGGTGAAAAACGCTGGCGGCCAAACCTTGGTGACCAATGCGGGCAGCAACGGCAAGTTTTTGGGCGTGCTTGACATGGACGTGAAAGACGGCAAGGTGCGCGAGCTGAAGTACCGCTTGCTGCCTGTGTTCAGCGACATGATTCCGGCAGACGCTGCGATGGCTGCTGTGATCGAGCGCATCCGCAAGCCGCATGAAGGCAAGCTCAAAGAAGTGCTCGCCACCACAGAAGGCTTGCTCTACCGACGCGGCAACTTCAACGGCAGTTTCGATCAAGTGATGTGCGATGCACTCATGCAGGTGCGCGGCGGCGAAATTGCGTTTTCGCCAGGATTCCGTTGGGGCACCACGCTTTTGCCCGGCCAAGCGATCACCCGCGAGCATGTGCTCGACCAAACCGCGATCAGCTACCCCTGGACCACACTCACCGACATCTCGGGCGAGATGATCAAAACCATCTTGGAAGACGTGGCCGACAACCTCTTCAACCCCGACCCGTACTACCAACAAGGCGGTGACATGGTGCGCGTGGGCGGGATGACCTACACCATTGACCCCACCAAGGCCCAAGGCCAGCGCATCACCGATCTGCGCCTTCACGGCGGCCCGAGATCCGGCCAGCCGCTGGAAGCCAACAAAACCTACAAAGTCGCAGGTTGGGCTCCGGTGCAAGAGGCCAGCAAAGGCGCTGGCCCACCCGCCTGGGAAGTGCTAGAGCAGCACCTGAAAGCCCGGCGCGTGATTAAGCGCGTGAACCTGCTGGAGCCCAAAGTGCTCGGCATGGCGGGGAATCCGGGGATGGTTTGAGGCGGTTTTGTGGGCTTTTTGGCCCTGACGTACAATTTTCAATGCTTGTACGTCAACCAGGTTCAATGCCATGAACGCCAAACTCACCCTGCGCCTAGACGATGCCCTGATCGCGTCGGCTAAAGCTTATGCCGCTCAACAGGGCCGATCACTCTCGGAAATCGTCGGGCAGTACTTCACTCGCCTCAGCGCGGTGGATGCACGCATCGGCGAGACGGATGTCGATGCGGCAAAGCCCCACTCATCCGCCCCACTCGCCAGGGGAGATTGGAGATCCAGGGCGCGCCCAAGTCGCTTTTTGGGCGTGGCACAAACCAACCTGACTTACGAGCAATTGCAGGAAGAGCGCTACGAAGCCCTCGCTCGCAAGCACGATTGAGCGCCGTGTGATGCCTGAGCGAACTGCGAGGCTGATGCTTGATACCAACGTTGTTGTTGACGTGTTTGAGCGGCGCCCTCAGTTTTCCGAAGCATCGAGCGCCGTGATGGACCTGATTGAGCAAGGTGCTGCCACTGGCTTGCTGTGCGCCACAACGATCACCACACTGCACTATCTCGCGAAGAAGAAAATGAGTTCAGCCGCAGCGATCGAGCTGCTGGGAGATTTGGTTTCGAGCTATGAGATTGCGGCAGTCAATCGCTCGGTGATCCAGGCTGCCCTCAATGCCCCACAAGCGGACTTCGAGGACGCCGTGTTGGCGCAAGCTGCGATCGCAAGCAGCGCCAGCGCCATCATCACCCGCAACCCCAAAGATTTCGTCGGCTGCGGCCTACCTGTCTACACACCCTTGGAGTGGCTGGAGTCAGAATTGCACTGAGTGCAGCGGGGCATCGCTGCGCACCCCATTGCGCATGAATGGCCCTGGCATGGCCTGCCGCGCCAGCGCTACATTGAGCGAATGATCTCCACCGACGCCCATGTTCGCACGCCGCTGCTCACGTTGAATATCCGTGCGGCTCGGCCAAGCGATGCTGAATCTGTCGCTACCACCATCATCGAAAGCCGCTCGGCCTTCGTGAGCTTTGCGCCGATGGCGCATTCGCCTGAAGACGTGCATCGTTGGGTCGCCCAGGCCTTGATTCCCAGCGGCAGCGTGGCGGTGGCGCAAGTGGGCGGGGAGATCGTGGGTGTTTGCGCGGTGGACATCGAGGATGGCAGAGCATGGATCAATCAGCTCTACGTGAAGCCCGCCTGGGTGGGCCAGCGCATCGGCGGGCGGCTTTTGCGCGCGGCCTTGCAAACGCTGGCACGCCCCGTGTGGCTCTATACCTTTGCTGAGAATCAGGGATCGAGGCGGTTTTACGAGCGCTACGGATTTGTAGCTGAGGCCTTTGGCGACGGCAGCGGCAACGAAGAACACTGCCCTGATGTGCTCTATCGGCTCGATGAACACGCGGATGCATACGAGGTCAGCGATGAGCCCAACCGCATGCAGCTCGATGCGATTCACGCCTACCTCACCCGCAGCTACTGGTCAGCCGGCATTGATCGCGAGCGCGTGGCTCGGGCGATGGCGCATTCGATGAACTTTGGGCTCTTCCACCTGGCGCAAGGCACAGAAACACAGATCGGCTTTGCACGAGTCGTGACCGACCGCAGCAGCTTTGCCTACCTCTGCGACGTGTACGTGCACGAATCGCATCGCGGCAAGGGTTTGGCCAAGCGCTTGCTTGACCACATCCTGAAGCACCCCGAACTGCAAACCCTGCGCCGCTTTTTGCTCGCCACGCGCGACGGCCACGGCCTGTACGCGCAGATCGGCTTCACACCCCTGGCCATGCCAGAGCGGATGATGGAGTTGCTCAAGCCAGAGCGCCCGGGCTGAGCCCGTCAGTGCGTGTAGCTGTGCAGCTTGCCGCGATAGATGCCTTCGGCGCGCTGGGGCTCAACCGTCTTGCTGGTGTGGCTATAGCCATTGGCCACCATGGCTTTTCGAAACTGCGCATGGTTGCCCCGATTCGGGTCAACGATCAGCACCTGCGCGCCGGGCGCTGCGTGGGCGCGAACAAACTCGGCGAGCGGCACTGGTTGATCGCGGTCGTAGAGCACGTCGCTGGCGATGATGAGGTCAAACTCGCCGAGCACTGTGCTTTCTCTGCCCCAGTTGCTGGTTTCAAACTTCATCGCTCCCAAGCCGTTCAAAAGCAAATTGGCTTTGAAAAAATCTTCTGCCAGCGGGTGCGCATCGCTTGCCGTGATGTTGCCGCCGCGCCGGTGCAGCACGAGGCTCGCTAAGCCCAAACCGCATCCCAACTCCAGCATGCGTTTGCCTGCGATTTGCTGCGTGAGCATCAAGTCAGCCAGCACGCGCGCCGAAGGCCAGAGCAATCCAAAAAGCGGCCAAGCCGCTTCAGGAATGCCCGCTAGAAGTGCGTTGCCATCAGGGTCGCAGAACTGGTTGCGATCCAGGAGGGAGCGGATTTCGAAATCCGCTCCGTGGCCACAAATCGTGGTTTGCTTGGTGAGGTAGCCGAGCGCTGGCGCGTCGGCGATCAGAGCGTGTCGATGAAGCTGCGCAGCTTGTCGCTCCGGCTGGGGTGCTTCAGCTTGCGCAGGGCTTTGGCTTCAATCTGGCGGATGCGCTCGCGCGTCACGTCGAATTGCTTGCCCACTTCTTCCAGGGTGTGGTCGGTGCTCATCTCAATGCCAAAGCGCATGCGCAGCACCTTGGCTTCGCGCGGCGTGAGGCCGTCAAGGATGTCTTTCACCACGTCGCGCAAACCGGCTTGCACAGCCGCATCCGCAGGCGCGGTGTTGGCCGTGTCTTCGATGAAATCGCCCAGGTGCGAATCGTCGTCATCGCCAATTGGCGTTTCCATCGAAATCGGCTCTTTGGCGATCTTCATGATCTTGCGGATCTTGTCTTCCGGCATCTCCATCTTTTCGGCCAGCAAGCCCGCATCGGGCTCAAAGCCAAACTCTTGCAAGTGCTGGCGGCTGATCCGGTTCATCTTGTTGATGGTTTCGATCATGTGCACCGGGATGCGGATCGTGCGCGCTTGATCGGCAATGCTGCGTGTGATCGCTTGGCGAATCCACCAGGTCGCATAGGTAGAGAATTTGTAGCCACGGCGGTATTCAAACTTGTCCACCGCCTTCATCAGGCCGATGTTGCCCTCTTGGATCAAGTCCAAGAACTGCAAGCCACGGTTGGTGTACTTCTTCGCGATCGAGATCACGAGGCGCAAGTTGGCCTCGATCATTTCTTTCTTGGCCGCGCGCGAATTGGCTTCGCCTTGATTCATGCGCTTGTTGATCTGCTTCAGCTCTTCAAGCGGCACCACCACTTTGGCCTGTAGCGCTGAAAGCCTGGTTTGCAGCTCTTGCACCGGCGGAATGTTGCGGCCCATGATCGGGCTCCAGGGCTTGGCCGCAGCCGCTTGCTTTTCAATCCAGTGGGTATCGAGCAGGTGGCTGGTCACAGCCTTACCCATCTTGTCTTTGCCGGAGAACTCGGCCACAAACTGCTCGTGCGGGTAGCCGCACTTGTCCACAATGATGCGGCGCAGCTCGCGCTCCTTGCGGCGCACATCGTCCACCTGGCCGCGCAGGGTTTCGCAGAGTTTTTCGATCGTGCGAGCAGTAAAGCGAATCAGCATCAGCTCTTCGCTGAGTGCTTTTTGCGATTTCACATACAAGGGCGTGCCGTAGCCTTCCTTGTCGTAGGTTTTGTGCACTTTCTCAAACAGCAGGGCGATTTTGTCGAAGCGCTCAAGGGCGGCTTTTTTCAGCTCTTCGAGCTTCTTCGTCATCGCCTTTGAGCCACCGTTGCCGTCGTCGTCATCGGCTTCGTCGTACTCGTCAAAGTCTTCCTCGGCCACGAAGTCGTCTGCCTCGTTGGGGTTGGAAAAGCCATCCACGATGGTGGAGATCACCACTTTGCCTTCGCGGATGTCGTTGGCCATTTCCAGCAGCATGGCAATGGTGGTAGGCGATGCGCTGATCGCTTCCATCATGGCCATCATCCCGCCTTCGATGCGCTTGGCAATCTCAATTTCGCCCTCGCGCGTGAGCAGTTCCACCG
>JAAFHN010000375.1 GCA_013298415.1 Comamonadaceae bacterium | reverse complement strand
GTTGCACGCACCGAGCTGGTCATCCTCCTCACGCCCTACATCATTGAAGACGACGTGGATTCGCAGGCCATCACCGAGGCATTCCGCAGCCAGTTCAGCTGGCTGGGTTCGCAGCCGACCCTGATTCTGCCCCGCGCCCCTGCTGCGATACCAGTCGAGGCCTCTGCTCCAGCCGGCGCTTCCTCGATGACCCCTAGCGCATCCATCGCCGAGACGACCTCCACCTCGGGCAGTGCTTCAGCCAGCTTTGCGCTTCCAAACCCCGGAGCTGCGGCAGTGGTGCCAAAAGCAGAAGCTGAATCAAAGCCCTACGTGATTCAACCGCTGGCCGACCCATCAACGCCTGGGCGTCTGCGCAGTGCTCCCGCCGATAGCGCGGCGGGGCGAGCGGTCGGCTCTCGGGCGTCGGCGTCAGCTACTGAGCCCAGCGGAGCCCCCGCAGTGAGAGGGGCCGCGGCACCAGCCAGTGCACCAGCCGCGTCGGCGCCGCAGCCGCGTGCATCGGCACCCGTGCCCAGCGGACGGCCGGTTACAGATCCAGCCCTGCTCAGGGAGCTGCGCAGCTTGATCGACGCACCCGCTCCGAAGCCCCAGGGCCGCTGAGGCAGTGACAAATTTGTTGCTGCCGAGCGACGATTCTCTGGCAATCACTGTTGACATCTTGCGCTTGGCTCTGCAAGACTCCACTGATCGATGCCGAGGCTTCACATGAAGTACGACGCCAAAGTCATTGATCGCGTTGTATTTTCCAAACATACCTTCAAATGTGTTGAACATCTGAAGGTTTGCGCTAAACTAGTCGCGCTGCAACTAGTGGCGGCACGCGGCAAGGAGCCAGCTTCTTGTGCTTATCGCTTGTTCCAATCTTTGAAGAGGTAGATGTTTCATGAAACGAAAACTTATCACGCGGCTGATCCTGGCCGGTCTTGCCGGTGTCGCTGTCACGGGTGCGTACGCTGGTCAAATCCAAGCTTCGTCGGTATCGATTGCTCGTGAGGCAATCGTCAGCAACACGCAGCCGGTGCGTTCGCCCAGCATTTCTTATCGCTTTGCTGGCGACATCGATGCACGCTCGCAAGCTCAAACCTTCCAGATCCAGTTCTCGCTTGTGAGTGGTACCTGGTCGACATTGCCAGCTGGTATCAACAACCAAATTGCAGTGGCTGACGGCGTGTCCGGCGCTGAAATGGCGCTGAATATCGATTACTCCATCGTCGCTTCAGGAATCAGTGCGGATGGCCGCACGATGTGGGCCACGATTTCGGTGCCACAAGCCGCGACACGCTTGATGAAGCAGCCCATTTTCACTCTGAATAAGGTGGCTGCTACCACGAACTCTGCATTCGGCGGTGGCCCTGCGCCTGTTCCCGGCGTGAACGTTGATGCCGACAAGGCGTCTGTTTTGGGCCTTCGCACTGTCGTGGGCGACGTCACGACTGACTTCGACGCCCCCGCTGGCAATTGCACCGCAGTTCGCACGGCGCAGGTCACGTTCCAGCATTTTGTCGCTTTGTCCAATCCAAGCGCGTTTGCCGTGAATGGGTCTAATGGCGTTGCCGATGAGCACGTCCGCTCCGGCCACACCAGCCAAGCAACGCTGATGACCTTCCCGACCAATTTGCGCGTCGTGTTTGCTCCGTCAACCGGCACGCTGCGTCTCCAGTCCGGTGGAAATCAGACGTTTGATTCAAGCGCCTCTGGTGCATTCGTTGCCTCGGCAAATCCGTCTACACCAGGCACAGCGCACGTAGCTGCACCTGCGACAAACCAGACGATTGCGCGCTTGGGCATTGCGCGCTTGGTTCAGAACGCCGCCGGCCTTGATTCCGATGTGACGAACACCTACGCGCTGAACAACACCGGCGGTGTTTTGCAGGCTGCGACTGCAACCCTGAACAACGGTAAAGTGGAATTTGCGTCCTTCGGCGTCGCTGTTTCTGCCTCAAACGGTTTCGTGGTGGGTGGTAACCTGTTCTTGTCGCCAGTCGGCACTAACTGCGCTGCTAGCATCGGTGGTAATGGCATTGTTCCCATCACCGCTGCAAACGCAGCCGGTCCCATCACCGTGACTGTGGATAATGGGAATAACGGTGCTTTCCCTGGCCAGTTCGGTGCAGCAGGCACGAACGCCATGGAAGTCTGCTACCAAGTGCCCGGCACCGCGACAGTACCTTCGTCAGCCTTCACGGTGGTTGGTACGCTTGTTAAATCGGCTGCTGGTGGGAACTTCGCGGAGCAAAACAATCGTTGTAGCGGTACCCTGTTCTCTCTGGGCGGCGGTCTCAAGATTGACGTGCGTAACTACGCGTCTAGCGCCGAAGCCGGCGCTGGTGGCAGTGGCTACATGTCCGTCCTGCGTTTCGTGAACAACAGCGACACGCGCACTGCCGATGTGTGGGCACAGTTCATTCATCAAGACGGCACCCTGGGCAACTGGGGCAAACTGTTCGACATGAGCCCCCGTTCCGCTCGCAACATGACCGCAGCGCAGATTGACGCCATCCTGGCTCAAACCGGCTCGGCACCAAGTGCAGCGACAGCTGCAGTAAACGGTGTTGCTGCTCCGACTGCCATGGCCGCCGTGACGACCGGTGCAGTGGCCGCTCAGCGTAGCGACACCTCGCCACGTCTGCGCATCACTTCCACCTCTGGCTCTACGCTGCGCGTTCAGAACTACCTGTTCAACCGTGCAACCGGTCAGATCTTGGAAGCTTCTGCATCGCAAGGTGTTGACTTCGAAGGCTCGAATGATCGTGCACCAGCCAGCGAAGGCCAGTACCAAGATCAAGACGCTCTGAGCGGCTTGAACCTGAGGTAATCAGCAAAGCTGTTACAGTGGCCCTTGACGGGGTCGCTGTGTGTGAAAAACCGGGGTTCTCCCCGGTTTTTTACTTGGGTTTGAGATCTGCTAAGTTTCCGTTGCGCGATGACGCAATTTCAAATTAATCGATGGCCTTCCTGCAATCACTTCTGGCAGATCGTTTGATCGACGAGCAGGGTTTATCTCTCGTGTCGCAGGCTCTGAAACAAAATCCGGGAGACCGCGTGAGCGCAGTGTTGCTCCGCCTCGGTTTGCTGAGCGAAGAGCGCCTACTCTCTGCTCAGGCGAGCTACTATGAGCTGGGAATCTGGCCTGCCACTCAGTTCGCCGCCCTGATCCACGAGGCCCGCAACGCATGTACGCAGCACGGCTTAACCGAGGCAATGGCGCGCCGTTTGGAAATGCTGTTGCTGCGGCCGACTTCTGAGGATTTGAAGTCCGGCGAGGTGTGGCTGGTTGCCAAGGATGCCACGCGCCCCGATGCTCGGGATTGGCTTGCCGCGCATGGGCTGCTCGACCGAGTCAGTCGGTATTGGTTGATCGCGAGCCGCGATTTGGAGCGCGCCTTCGCTGAAGTCTTTGAGCAGCGGGCGCTCGTTGGGCTCAGCACGAAGAGCCTGCAACAGCTCGCAGAAGATGCTCCAGTGATTGAGTTGGTCAACGGTGTGCTCGCCCGAGCAACCGACTTTCGCGCCTCTGACGTGCACCTGGAGCCTGATCCCGACGGCTTTTCCATTAGGTACCGGGTTGACGGAGCGCTGTCCCACTCAGAACGCTACAC
>JAAFHN010000031.1 GCA_013298415.1 Comamonadaceae bacterium | reverse complement strand
GTCTTTCATCGTGAATTCGCGCCCGCGCATCAGTCCAAAGCGGGGGCGGCGTTCGTCACGGAATTTCGTTTGAATTTGGTACAGGTTTTTGGGCAACTGCTTGTAGCTGCGCAGCTCTTGGCGAGCGATGTCGGTCACCACTTCTTCGCTGGTGGGCTGCACGATGAAGTCGCGCCCGTGGCGATCTTTGATGCGCAGCAGTTCTGGCCCGTTGGTCGTGAAGCGGCCTGTTTCTTGCCAAACTTCTGCGGGCTGAATCACTGGCATGGTGAGCTCCACCGCACCTGCGCGGTTCATCTCCTCGCGCACGATGGCTTCAACCTTGCGGATCACGCGCAAACCCATGGGCATGTAGGTGTAGATCCCGGCTGAGAGCTTTTTGATGAGGCCCGCACGCATCATGAGCTTGTGGCTCATCACTTCGGCGTCGGCAGGCGCTTCCTTGAGCGTGGAGATGAAAAACTGACTGGCTTTCACGGCGTTTACCCCGAGTACAAACAAAAACACCCCGGCGCGTGCTTGCCGCAACGGGGTGGATATGCATAATCAATGCAGTTTAAAAATTTGGGGTTTGATTATGCTCGACCGAGACGGCTACCGTCCGAACGTCGGCATTGTCTTGCTCAACCAAAAAAACCAGGTTTTTTGGGGTAAGCGGATACGCACGCATTCCTGGCAGTTCCCGCAAGGGGGCATTGATCGAGGCGAAAGCCCCGAGCAGGCCATGTTTCGCGAGTTGTACGAAGAGCTTGGCCTAAAGCCTGAGTTTGTTCGCGTGGTGGGCCGCACCCGCGATTGGTTGCGTTATGACGTGCCGGAGCGATACATCCGCCGCGATGCGCGTGGGTTTTACAAGGGACAAAAGCAGATTTGGTATCTGCTGCAACTCACTGGCCACGACTGGGATTTGAACCTGCGCGCCACCAACCATCCAGAGTTTGATGCTTGGCGCTGGAACGACTACTGGGTGCCGCTCGACGTGGTGGTGGAATTCAAGCGCGGTGTGTACCAAATGGCGCTCACCGAGCTGGCGCGCTACCTGCCCCGCTTAGGCGATGGCCTGCGCGGCAAAGGTGTGCCAATGCGACCACCACCGAGCTACGCGCAAGTTGCAGCGGGTGGCCGCCAGGAGCCATTGCGCCGCAGTTTCACGATGGAGCTGCCCCCAGGCGCGAGCTTTGACCCCGATCCGCACACCAACGAAGGCGGCGAAGACAAGCCGCTGCCTCGCTTGATCGATGTGCAAGACGATGCGCACGACAGCGGCGGCGACATCGAATTGCACGACGACGACACGGCGGCGCACGAGGCGCATTGAGATTGGGCGTTCATACCGCCTGAACGAAATACCCGCCCGACCATCATCCCCGTGGGCAGAATCACCTCTGCGCTGTCTGCGCGCGTTGCGCAAGACGACATGAGGAGAGTTTGGAATGAAGCGACTTATTTTTGTGATGGTTTCGCTGGCCGCAGCTCTGGCAGCTGTGCAACCGGCCCACGCACTCACCTACTGCTTGCAAAGCGGCATCGACCGCGCCGTCAACCTGTCGCATGCGCAAGTACGGCTTACGGGCTTGGGCTTTCAAAATGTGGATCTGAGCGCGCTGCCCGATGGCGTGCCGAGTTGCCGTGAAGTGACTGAAAGCGAACATCGCGCCAGCAAAGGCGCGCTCAGCCTGGATGTGGAGTACCGCCGCGCGCCACTCGGTGGCCGCGTGGGTGCAGTGCAGTGCAAAACGGAAGTGCCCGCCAGCCAACGCGCCATCATCAGCGTGTTTCACGACACCGATGCTGTGAGCATGGTGGTGATCGATCAGCAACGCGGGCCGCTGCCTCTGGGCAGCGGTGCCACGATGCTGCGGTGTGTGCGCTAGTCGGTTACCAAGATTTCGATTGAAGTGCCAGAAAAGCGTTTGAAATCTCGGTCAAACGTGACCAAGCGCAGTTGAGCCGTTTGTGCGAAAGCTGCCAAGTACGCGTCGGTCAGTGAGCGTGGTGGCAACGCGGATGGGGCATCGATCAGCGCTGCGTAGGCGGCGTCCAGACCTTCGGGCTCGGGCATCAGCGCGATGCCTGGCACACTGACGACACCTTGATAAACCTTCAGTGAATCAGCCGCGCTGAGCGCGCCGCTGCCCATGGCTTTGGGTTGACATAAAAGTCGCACCAAACCCAGCATCGAGATTCGGCGAAAAGCCATGCAAGGCCATGCGACCCACTGGCCGGAATCCAGGTGCGATTGAAAGCGCTGCTGCCAGTAGCGCGAAGCGGCTGCGTGGTGCGGATGCTCGCGCACAGCGAGCGCGAACCACACGTTCACGTCTTGCAGATCGGTCATCGATTGTTCGGGCTCTTCGTTGCGGCTGCTCAGGTTTCGTCCAGCAGCGCCATCAGGTCTGCGTTGGTCGTGTCGGCCGTGATGGCGGACCCCAAAGCCACCTGCGTGCTGATGCAAGGCAGGCGAGGAGCCGCCTGGGGTGCGGCGGCAGCAACCGGGCCGGCCGCCATCCCGCGCTCAATCAAACCCAGCACGTGATCCCGCAAGCTGACGCCACGCATCGCGGCTGTCGCCTTGAGGGTGCGAAACAGGGGATCAGGAAATTCAAGACTGGTGCGCATATTTGCACAAAAGCACGTGACTGTGTTGAGCGTGAACGCTTGCATCTTGCTTCGCCAAGCCCTCGAACGATGCGGCGGCGAGTAGGCCGCAGTCAAAGCTGCTGGCTACTTTGCCTGAAACCAGGGGTTTGAACAGCTTGGGCTGTACCACTCTGGTGGCGGCCAGTTTTGCCACCCCCTGTAACTAAGGCCCCTGCAAGACCAATGTTCTGGCGCGCTCAGGCCCTCGGGCACCGAGCAGTCTCGTGCGTGGTCGATGCGTTTCCATGCCGCGAGGATGCCTTGCATCTTCTCTCCGTCGAAAGCCCGCTCGAAGCTGAATCCGCCGTCCGCTCGGCTCAAGACATCTAAATGCAGGTGGTAGAAGCGCTCTTCTGGCGTGTGGCAGGGCTCGGCATGACTTGGATGCCAGTTTTCCTCAAGGCTGAACCCAATCCAAAAGACAAGGGCTACGACAACAGGCCAAGCGACGACAGCCAGGAGTGACGACACCAACCACTCCGCGCGGCGGGCTCCGAACTTGCGCTTCTCCGCCTTCATTCGGAGACCTCCAGTTTTCCGAGTCGCCGATTGAACGCATGAAAGGGCATCCTGGCCACAAACCCGCCCCCCACTCGCTGCATGATCAACTTAACTTCTTTGCCCGCCGCGTTTCGCCGTTTGCAAGTGACTGTCAGTCGCTCAAGAGTGAGCAGCTGGGTGGCTCGGATTTCGCATCCACCATGCCCAAACTCTCCCAGATCCCAGCGCCCGTTGCGCACGATGTACATCGTATGAAGCTGCAGGGCGGCCTGTCGTTGCAGCGCTTCGTCGTTCCTCGGCACTCGGACCACCAAATCCAGCATCAGGGTCAACGATAGCCAAACCGCGATCCAGATCAATACGTGAAATCGCAGAGCGCCAGGATTGGCCTTCAGCACAAGAAGCCCGCTTTCACAAATCCTCTGAACCTAACCCGGTGGCTGCGATGGGGTGATTCGGCAAGGTGGAAGTTCGGGAACCTGGACACAAACCGAGATATCGCAATTCGACCCTCTAGCCGCGCAAGGCTCAAACCCGCGCACTGGTGGATGCCGAGGCCAAACGCAAGGTGGCGATTGGGCTGGCGATCCAGGCACAGTTCGTTGGGTGCGTCAAAGACCGCTGGGTCGCGGTTCGCGGCGCCGATGCACAGCGTGAGCAGGGTGCCCGCCTCAAAGCGCTTGCCGCCCAGCTCAAAGTCATTTACGGCGCGGCGGTTGCCGAGTTGGTTGCTGGACTCAAATCGCAGGAATTCATCAACCGCCGTGTCCAACGCGGCGTTTTTTGGCTCCAGATGGGCTTCGGCGCTGATTTTTGAGGCATTTATATCCCTCTGTCCTAGCATTTGTTTGCTTGGATGCTGCGAAATAAATAGCATTTGTTCACGCGCATCCGGGCGGCCCGCCAGTGTCACCAGGGCATTCGCAATCAGGTTGGTGGTGGTTTCATGCCCTGCGTTGAGGATGAAGATGCAGTTTTGCAGCAGCTCTTCTTCGGCAAGCAGTTCGATGCTGCCGTCCGCCCCGGATTGGCCCTGGATCAGGCGAGTGAGCACATCATGCTCGGGGTCGCCGGGATGCTGTTGGCGCTCCTTCACGAGCTGCACGAGGTAGGCGCGAAAGTCTCGCACTGCGTCATGCCCAGCTTGCAGTTGCACAGAAGTGAGCGCTGGCTCAAGCGCGCCCAAAATCGCCAAACTCCAAGCCCTGAGCGGCCCGCGATCTGGGTGCGGCACCCCCAGCAAATTGCCGATCACGTCCACCGGAATCGCGGCTGCAAAGTCTTCCACCAAGTCGCCACCGCCTCGGACCTCGATGCGATCCAGCAAACCCTCGACGAGGCGCACGAGGCCGCTTTCCATGTGCTCCACCGCCCGCCGCGTGAGCGCACCCATGATGAGCTTCCTCACCCGGGTGTGGGCTGGTGCGTCGTTGAACACCAAGCTCGTGGTGTGGTGGGTGTAGAGCGGCGAGCCCTCGCCATATTTGGGCGCAAACTCCACAAACTTGGCCGATGAAAACGTGGCCGCATCGCGGTACACCGCGCTTAAATCGGCGTGCCGCGTGAGAAATAAGCTGCCGTCGGGCATGCGTTTGACCGGCTCGGCCTCTCGCAGTGCGGCGTAAGTTGGATAGGGGTCGTCAAAAAACCCCGGCGGCAGGTTGCGCAGATCAAACGAATCGGTTGAGGTCATGCGCCGATATTTTGCGCCGCAAGATCGCGACTACTTGATCGGCCGCCCCTTGGCATCCGCTAAGCCAATCAAGACCGTATCGCCATTTCTGCCGAGCTTGAAGATGCCAAAGCGGGCAAGCTCAAAACGTGAACCCGTGCCTTCAGGAAAGAAGAAGGCGTTGGTGGGCATCGACCACCGGCTTTGCACCACGCGCAGCTTCAAGCGGCGCTCGTTGGCGGCAATGGGCATGCCTGGGGCTTGATGCCGCAGCGCTTGCAGCACGCTCTCAACGCCATCGCGCGGCGCGATTTGCGCCACCCATTCAGCGGAACCGCGCTGATCTTCAGCTGGCACGCTTGTGTTGCCCATATCAAAAGCCAAGCTCATGTAGTCGCCCTGCATGATGCTGCGCGGGTCAACCGGCGCGAGTGGCACGAGCACGGTTTCGCCGTGCGATCTGATGCGCTCCTTTTGCACCGTGCCGATGCCCACCACCAAGCACACCGCTGCGACCGAAAAGAGCATGGCCCAAGGCGTTCGCCGAGCTTGTGTCGCACCCGTGCGCACAGCCCCAGCCGGGCGCATGAGCCATGCACTCGCCACCAAGAGCGCACCCGCTGCGCCCAGCATCAGCGCCTTCAAGTTGAAGCTCGGTTGCTGCAAGCCGTAGATCGCAAGCACCGTCCACAAGGCTGCAAACGCCGCCACGCCACTCATCGCCCGCTGGCCCCAGGCCGCAGCAAGCCACGCGAGCGCAAAGCACAGGCCAAACCAAGGCTGTAGCAAGCACAAGCAGGCCAGCGCGCCGAGCGCCAGCGCCGAAGCGGCTTTGGGCATCGCGCTGAGTGCGGGGCTCGGCAGCTTCGCGCCCATCGAAGCCACCCCCGCAAAACCCAGGCCGAGCAAAGCACAAATCAAGTGCGCAGGCGAGCCGAAGGCCGCACCGCTCAACGACCAAGCGCTGTTCGCGCCCATCGCCTGCCCCGCACCCATCGCCCAGCCCGACTGCCAAGCGGCAAGAAAGAGCGCGAGCAGCGCCGCGCCTGAGCCAATTCGAGCCCAAGTGAGTTGCCAGCGCTGCTCGCCCACGCGCTGGCCGCACCACCAGCATCCGGCGGCCAGCAACGCCACAAGCCAAGAGAGCAGAGTCCATTCGCGCAAGCCCAAACTCTGCGCGACGGCAGCCAGGCAGCCGGCGATGCCTACTGCGCCCAACAAGGTTTGCAGCATGGCGCGCTGCGTGCAAATCGCGACGCCAAGGCAAAGGCTACCCACCAAGCCGGTGCGAAGCTGCTCGCTCAAACTGCTTGGCAGTGCCCAAGCCAGCGTGCCCAGGCCCACGGCAAAGAGCGGCAAGAAGAGTTGCTCTACGAAAGTGCTTGCGCTGCGGATGCGCAAACTCAACATGGCCGCCATGAAGAAGCCAGCCCCCAAAACCACTCTGGGCGCAGCATCACTTGTTCCCAGCGTCAACGCAAACATCGCAAGCGCGAGCAATGCGGCGCACATCCAAGCCCCAAAAGCGGCAAGTGCGATCGCGGGCCAGGGTTGATCCGCCGGTCTCGACTCGTCCGCTGCTTCTGAATGAGGCCTGCTCATGCCGGACCCCTTTCGTGGAGCGACTGTTGATGCCACTGCGTTCGCACGGTCCGAATCAGCGCGCCAAACACCACCGCACCCAGGGCAGCCAGCAAAAACAGCGCACCGATCCAATCAGCGCCGCTGCTCAGCAGCGCGCGCCCAGCACCGGCCATGAGCAGGCCTGCCAACACACCCAGCGCGGCGCACAAGATCGCGGCATCCCAACGCTGTCCCGCGCGGTGCCGCCACGCAATCCAAACCGCCCCAGCCACGGTAAGCAGCACATCCCAAGGCAAACCATCCCAAAAAATCACGCCGACTGCCGCCCAGCCCGCATGGCCCAGCCACAGCATGCAGGCTGTGCGCCAAGTCCAAACTGCCCTCGGACCCAGCCAACCCAGGCTTTGAAGCAGCGCAGACACGCCGAGTGGCAACAACCAAAGACCCCAGCCCAAAGCTGCGGCAACCGGGCCCAAGCCCTGTCGATCTAGCACTTTCAGGCCATGCGCATGGGCAAAAAGCTGCACCGCCAAATGCAGCACCAGCACCCAAGCAGCACCGAGCGCATCTGATTTCAAGGCGTACACCAGCGGCAAGCTGAGCGCAGCCCACCACGCAAAGAGCTGCCAGGGATCAGCGCTCGTTTGATAAATTTGGCCGAAAAGCGCGAGCCAAGCACCGATGCCGAGCCAAACGAACCAGCCCACGGGCGCAATGAGTACGGGCCAGCGCCTGCCGATGACCGCTGCGCTCACCAGCAGCGCGCCTGCCAGGCCCAACCGCTCAAGCGCGCCCCAGTGCGCCCAGTTGGATGCAACCCACACCACGGCCGACAACCCAAAGAGCACCGCGCCACAGCAGGCCAAGAGCAGCCAGATCGGTGGGCGGCGCAGCATTTTGGTGGGGGGCGCAGAGGATGCGGGCAACATGAGCGCAATGTAGCCAAGACCCTGAGTTGCGACTGCGTTGCCTGCAAGGTATCAGCGGGCGATACCGCGAGTGCCGGGCTACGGTTGTCGCATCACGCCTGTGCAAACGGATTGACAACCTTCACGCCGCCAAAACTCGCACCCGCTTGCAAGTCTTCGCTGTAGAGCACGGCGCAGTTGGCCGCTTGGGCTGCAGCCACGATCATCGCATCGTAAAAACTGATCGAATAGCGTTCGTGTAGGTCAATGGCGGCGTGAACCAGTTGGGCGTTGGGCTTGACGCATTCCATGCGCTGCAGATCATCCAGACAGACGCGAAGCTCGCTGTGGCGCATGCGCAGCTTCTTGATCGCCACGTTGCAAAACTCTTGCAGAACCTGCAAAGAAATCACCGCGCTCTTGGATTTTCCCAGTCGCTCAATCAAGTGCAGCGCTACGCGCTGCCTGCTGGTTTCATCCGGCGCGTGGGCATACACCAACACGTTGGTGTCCAGAAAAGCTCGCGGCTCTTTCACGCTCAGCGCTCGCGCGAGTTAGCTTCTTCGCGATCAAATTTCCAACCGTTCAAGCGGCCCGAGCTTGCGCGCGCCCGTTCGGCAAAAGCCGCCCAGTGCGCCTCCTCGTCCGCCTGCCCCGTCACTTGCTTCAAGTGGTCGCGGATCATTTGGTTCAGGCTCGTGCCCATGCGCTGCGCCACGGCGCGTGCATCTTCAACCAGTTTTTCGTCGATGGAGAGGGTAATGTTCATTCGCGGCCCCGGGGCAAAGCGCCAATTCACACATATTATGTGCGATTTTGATCATCCCCGCAGGTACCTCCTACCCGCCCAAGAACTGCTTCAGCGCCATCAGCACCTGCTCAGGCGCTTCCGTCATCAGCTTGTGGCCCGCTGGAACGGTGACCACTTTGGCCTGAGGAATCGCATCGATCAGGCCTTTTGCGGCTTTTGGCGTGGTCATCTGATCCGCATCGCCTACTACAAAAAGCGTAGCAACAGATGCTGATTTCACCTGGACAGAGGCTTGATTTCCATTCAAATACCGGTCGCAAAGCCCAAAACCGTGGTGAAACAGGTTCACATGCGGGTTGCTGGCCAGCACGCGGCGCATCAGCGCATGGCTCACGCCGTAGAGCCATGTGCCAGGGCCAAGTGCAGACGGCGGTGCGCACAGACTGCTCAGGCTGAAATTCGTCACCATTTGAATTGCTTTTTCAGGCGCGTTCAGCGATGCATCCAAGAGCGCGGGCGACACCTTCATCGGGTAAGCCGTGCCCACCAGCGCCAAATGGCTCACCCGATCCGGCGCTTGGGCTGCTGCCTCCAGCGCGATCAAGCTGCCCAAGCTGTGGCCCACCAACGCGGCTTTATGCACGCCCGCAGCGTCCAACAAATCGATCACCCAGCGCCCAGCGGCTTCCACGCTCTCGGGCGGCGAGCCTTCGCTTTTGCAATGCCCCGGCAAATCCACAGCCAGCACATTGAAGCCGTGGTGCGCAAAGTAGCGGCTTTGCAAAATCCAGACAGAGTGGTCGTTGAGCACGCCGTGGATGAACACGATGGTCGGCTTGGCCGCATCAAAGGGCTTGCCGCCGGTGTAGGCGTAGACGGATTGCGATTGAACTGGGATGTGCATGCGTGCGCTCACAATCTGGGCATGACTCGATTGTTACCGCTTCCACCCGAATCCACGCCAGAGCTGAAATCGCACTTTGATTTCTTTTTGGGCACCCTCGGCTTCACGCCCAACAGCGTGCTCACCATGCAGCGCAAGCCCAAACTCGTGCAAGCCTTCGCGCAGCTGAACGCCGCAGTGATGGATCCTGCGGGTGAGGTCGAGTTGGGTTTTCGCCGCTTGATCGGGCATGTGGCCAGCAAGGCGGCAGGCTGCGTGTACTGCCAAGCCCATACGCTCTTGGGTGCATCTAACTTCGGCGTGAGCGAAGAAAAACTCGCCGCCGTGTGGAATTTCGAGACGAGCCCGCTTTTCACGGCCGCCGAGCGCGTGGCTCTCGAATTTGCATTGGCCGCAGCATCGCAACCGAACGCTGTGACTGACGAGATCTTTGCGCGCCTGCGCGGCCATTGGAGCGAGGTACAAATCGTGGAAATCTTGGGCGTGGTCGCGATGTTTGGCTTTTTGAACCGCTGGAACGACAGCATGGCCACACCGCTGGAAGCACCGGCTCTTGCCGTTGCGCAACGTGCATCAGCAGAGCGCGGCTTCAGCGCGGGCAAGCATGGGCGCTGAGGCAGCGCGGGCATTTCCCCTTTGACAAATGATTGCAATGCAATCATTGACTACAATGATTGCATCGTGTGCCCGCCGTATTTGCCATGACCGCTCTCACCGTCCGCAACCTCGACCCCGATGTGAAGCGCCGCTTGCGCGTGCAAGCGGCGCAGCAAGGCATCGCGATGGAAGAGGCGGTGCGACGCATCTTGACTCGGGCGGCGAACGACCCGCAACCCACGGCATCGAGCACCGATCTGGGCGCGCGCATTCGAGCGCGATTTGCCGGCCTGGGCGAAATCGCGACCCCGGCCAGGCGGCCGATGCGTGCAGCGCCGTTTGCCCAAGTCGTTGAAGGCGCGGCTCAGTGACCCTAGAAACAGCAGTTGACCGCTTGCTTCGGTGATAAGTACCTGATTTCATGAAGACTTGTTCGCTTTTCAAACTCACCAATTGGGTGAAAGCGCTACGCCCCCGAGTGGGCCCGCCTGGAGCCGACCAGCGGCGTTGTTCGTCCTTGCGCACACGAGTGCGCGGCGTCCTCGCGCCTTGCTGGATCGGCCCCATGCGGGCCCACTCGGGCGCGTTCAACTGCGGTTTCTAGGGTGACTGGGGGCCGACATGTTCTTGCTCGACACCAATGTCATCTCCGAACTCAGCAAGCCTGAGCCCAACCCAGCAGTTTTGAGGTGGTTCGCCCACACCCCCGCACAGCAGATTTACATCAGCAGCGTGACCCTGTGTGAAATTGAATTCGGCCTGGCGCTTTTGCCCGCAGGCAAACGCCGCGATGCCCTCTCCGCTGCCATGCATGGCCTGGTGCAGGAAGACTTTGAAGGCCGCTGCTTGCCCGTAGATGCCCAATGCGCAGTCGCTTACGGTCGGCTCGCGGCAAATGAGCAACAACAGGGTCGAACATGCGGCACTGAAGACGCGATGATCGCCTCCATCGCGTTGACAAGACAGTACACGCTCGTCACGCGCAACGTGAAGGATTTCCAGGGGATTGAGGGTCTGCGGATCGTCAATCCCTGGGACTAAGCCGCTCTCTCCGCCACCTTCAAAGCCCGCTTCAAATCGTCAATCAAATCTGCCGCATCTTCTAGCCCAATCGACAGGCGGATCGTGCCTTGGCTGATGCCTGCGCCTGCTAGCGCGTCGTCGCTCATTCGAAAGTGCGTGGTGCTGGCGGGGTGGATGACGAGGCTTCGGCAGTCGCCTACGTTGGCGAGGTGGCTGAAGACTTTCAAGGCTTCAACGAACGCCTTGCCTTGGGCTCGCGTACCTTTAATATCGAAACTGAACACGCTGCCTGCGCCTTTGGGCAGTAGCCGTTTGGCCAGTTCGTAGCTCGGGTGCGTCTCCAACATCGGATGCCCGACTCGGCTGACCAGCGGATGCGCGGCGAGGAACTGCACCACCGCCTCGGTGTTTTTCATGTGCCTGTCCATGCGCAGGCTGAGTGTTTCGATGCCTTGCAAGATGAGCCAAGCGGTGTGTGGGCTCATGCAGGCGCCGAAGTCCCGCAGACCTTCTCGGCGCGCGCGCAGCAGGAATGCGCCCACGGTGCTTTCTTCTGAAAACACCATGTTGTGAAAGCCTTCGTAGGCTTCGGTCAGCTCCGGAAATTTGCCCGACGAACTTGAGGCTTTGTCCCAATCAAAACTGCCCGCATCCACCACCACACCGCCAATCACAGTGCCGTGGCCGCTCAAAAACTTGGTGGCCGAGTGGTACACGATGTCTGCCCCGTGATCGAAGGGGCGAATCAGGTAGGGTGAGGTGAGCGTGCTGTCCACCAAGAGCGGCACGCCCGCTTCATGCGCGATTTGCGCTACCGCTGAAATGTCGAGCACATCCATGCCGGGGTTGCCCACGGTTTCGCCAAACAAGAGCTTGGTGTTGGGCCGAATGGCTGCGCGCCAGCCATCCATGTCGCCGGGCTTCACAAACGTGGTGTCGATGCCAAAGCGGCGCATCGTGTAGTGCAGCAGGTTTTGGCTGCCGCCGTAGAGTGCGGTGGATGCCACGATGTGCGAGCCCGCGCCCATGATCGTGCAAATCGCCAAATGCAAAGCGGCCTGGCCCGAAGCCACCGCAATCGCGCCGATGCCGCCTTCGAGTGCTGCCACCCGCTGCTCCAGCACCGCATTGGTGGGGTTGCTGATGCGGCTGTACACATGGCCTGCGCGCTCCAGGTTGAAGAGGCTGGCGGCGTGGTCTGAACTTTCAAACACGAAGCTCGTGCTGAGATGAATGGGCACCGCCCGCGCTCCCGTGGCAGGGTCGGGCTGCGCGCCTGCGTGCAGGCTCAGGGTGTCGAATCCGGGGTCGCTGTAACCAGGCATGGCGGTTCCAAAAGTCGCTAGTTCGCGCTAGTATGACGTTGACCGACCCCTACCGGAGCACCCCATGAAAGTCAGCGACATCCTTCGCGTGAAAAACAAACTCGCGGCCACCACGCTTTTCACCATCACGCCCGAAGACAGCTTGGCCGATGCCGCCAAGCTGATGGCTGAAAACAACTTAGGCTCCCTGGTGGTGATGGCCAACGGCTTGGTGGTGGGGCTGCTGACTTTTCGCGAGGTGATCCAAGCTGTGGTGAAAGGCGGCGGCAGCATTGGCAACACCACCGTTTATCGCGCCATGGACGATGGGCC
>JAAFHN010000400.1 GCA_013298415.1 Comamonadaceae bacterium | reverse complement strand
CAGCCCGCCGCTTTTTGACCACATCAGGCGGTTGATGGCCGCGTTGTCGAGCGCCCAAGTGCGGGGGGCTTGCAAATCGAGCTGGGTGGCGGCTCGGTAGAGCACATCCATCACGCCGCCGTGGGCCACCAGCACGAGGCTCTCACCGGGGTGCTTGGCGCAAATTGCGTTCACACACGCCAGCACCCGATCTCGAAACTGCCGCAAGCTCTCGCCGCCATCGGGCGCGAACTCGGGCACGCGCTTTCGCCATTGCATCGCTTGGTCTGGCAGCTTTTGCTCGATTTCTTTGAAAGTGAGCCCCTCAAACTCGCCGAAGCCGCGTTCGCGCAGGCCCATGTTGAGCTGAACCTCCAAGCCTGGATGCGGCTTGGCAATCGCTTGCGCGGTGCTCCAGGCGCGCAGCAAGTCGCTTGAATACACCGCATCGAAGGTTTCCGAAGCCAGCGCCGCGCCTGCTGCATCGGCCTGCGCCTGGCCCCGGTCGTTCAGGCCAATGTCAAGCTGGCCCTGGATGCGGGTGGCCACATTCCAAGCGGTTTCGCCGTGGCGAATGGCAATCAGTCGTGTGGGAGATTCGTGTCCAAACCAGCTCATGCGCCGATTGTGACTTCGTTCACTTGAGCGCGCCGACCCGGCTCAGCGCCGCATCGTCGAACCGACCCTCGATGCGCTCGCGCACGGTGCCCTTGGCGTCGAGCAACAAGGTGGTGGGCATGCGCTGAGGCGTGCTGGCCAAGCTGTCTTTGTAGCCGGGCGCGCCGGTCCACACCTGAACCAGTTTGCTGCTGGCTCCAGTGGCGCTCAAAACCTTCATGTACGCGGCCAAGTCCTTGCCATCGCGGTCGGTTGCGACCGTGATCACGTTGATCGCACCCGCATCCGCTAATTTGCGCAGGTCCGGCATCTTGGTTTTGCAGACCAGGCAGGCCACGTTCCAATACATCACCAAGGTGGGTTTGCCGCGCGCGCTTTGCAGATCAAACGCCCGGTCTTCAGCGGTGCGTCCACGCAGTTCAAGGGTGCTGCCAACGCCTTCTTGGCTGGGCGCGGCTGCAGCCGCTGGGGCGCTCGCGGTGCGGCTTGGTCCCGCCGTCTGAGCCCAAAGCGCAGGCATGCTGAGGCACAAAAGGGTGGCGCAGGTGAGCCGAATCACTCGCGGGCAATGGGTTGGGGGCATGGGTCCGTCCTTGATGAATTGGCCGGGAAATCCAGGCCTTGGTGTTATCGCGGGCGGGATTCTCACGGCACAAGCTTCGATAGCGCGCTGTAGTTTGTAGAGAAGCGGGCACTTGCACACAAAAAAATTTGAGCCTCGAAGTTTTGTGAGTACCACGGTATGACAAAGGGGCTGAGCGCAAAGAAGCAGTGCTGAGTTGGACTGCAACCAAGCTCAGTCCAGCCCCTCAGCACAAACCTGAACTCCGCGTTCAGGTGATTCGCATCGGAATCGTCACTGGCCCGTCGTTGACCAAATGCACCTGCATGTCGGCGGCGAATTGGCCGGTTTGCACGAGCGGCTTGCCATTCGCTTGCGCGCCGGGGTAGGCGCTGCGGGCGCAGGCCACGAAGGCATCGAAAAGCTCACGCGCAAGGGCAGGCGGCGCGGCCTTTGTGAAGCTCGGGCGGTTACCGCCAGAAGTGTCGGCAGCCAGCGTGAACTGGCTCACGATCAGCAGCCCGCCTTGGGTGTCGGCAAGGCTCTTGTTCATCTTTCCCGCCTCGTCAGAAAAAACCCGCAGCTTGAGCACTTTTTGCAAAAGCTTTTCGCCGATGGCAGTGGTGTCGGTGGGCTCGGCGCAAACCAGAAGCAGCGCCCCCGAGCCAATCTCGCCAATGACTTGATCTGCCACGACAACACGGGCACAGGAGACGCGTTGAAGCAGGGCGATCACGATGCCGTGCTGCTGGGAATGATCTCAAGCAGAGATGCGGGCAACAGTTTTTTGAAGCCTTTGTCAAAGGTGGCGAATTTCAGCCTGTGGTGGGCAGCGACGGCTGCCAGATGAGCGTCCGGAACCAGGTTTCCTTGCAGTGATTTGTCAGCAACGAGTCGCCTGAAAGTGGGCCATTCTTCGCCCGATTTCAACATGCTGACTCGGGGGTGGGCGACGAGCCAGTCCATGTACGCAATTGCGTCTGCAGAGCTGCTTGCGCCAGCGGGAAACGCACGCGGGTTGGTCAGAATGCGAAGACAGCTTGAAATCAGGCCTATCGTGAGGTGCAGTTGCCGTGGTTTGTCGCTTGACAGCGCTTCGTCAAGCCACTTCCTGGCTTGCAGGTGGTGCGAGTGGTCAACTCGATAGGCCGCCACCAGCACGTTCACGTCAGCGAGCATTCGGCTCGGCTTCGTCGATGTAGTCCAGGATTTCTCGCGTGCTCAATCCACTCAAGCCCGGCGCCAATCCGCCGCGCTGCGCGGAAATCGGCATCGGCGCGGTGGGCTTTGCGCTCAAAGTTGCCTGCTTCATGCGCAGCTCCAGGCCCTGCTCAATCAGGCGAGTGAGGCTTAAGCCTTGCAGGGCCGCGAAGGCTTTTGCCTGCTGGGCAAGTGGGTCGTGAAGGTCGAGCGTGGTGCGCATTTCGAGATTTTATGCAGATTTATGCATTCAGGCGCTGCGACTCAGCTCAGCGTCACCCGCACAAACTTGCGCTTGCCTGCCTGGACTACGTAGACACCCGCGTTCAGTTTCAGGCCCTTGTCGGAGACTGGGGAGCCGTCGATGCGTACGCCGCCGCCTTCGATCAAGCGACCGGCTTCGCTGCTGGATGGGGCTAATCCGACGGACTTCATCACTTGAGTGATGCCGAGCGGCGCGCCGCTGAGCAACGCTTCAGGTATTTCGTCGGGGATGCCGCCTTTGCTGCGGTTGTCGAAGTCGGCTTCGGCGCGGTCGGCCGCTGCGGCAGAGTGAAAGCGCGCGGTGATTTCTTTGGCGAGCGCCACTTTGGCGTGCTTGGGATTCGCGCCGGTTTCTACCTCGGCCTTCAGCTTGGCGATGTCGGCTTCTGGGCGAAACGACAGCAACGTGTACCAGCGCCACATGAGCGTGTCTGAAATGCTGAGTACCTTGGCAAACATGGTGTTGGCATCTTCGGTGATGCCGATGTAGTTGCCCTTGCTCTTGCTCATTTTGTCCACGCCGTCCAGACCTTCGAGCAGCGGCATGGTCAAGATGCATTGCGGCTCTTGGCCGTACTCGGCTTGCAAATGGCGTCCCATGAGCAAATTGAACTTTTGATCGGTGCCTCCGAGCTCCAAGTCGCTTTTGAGCGCCACCGAGTCATAGCCCTGCATCAGCGGGTACAAAAACTCGTGGATGCTGATCGACTGGCCGCTTTTGAAGCGTTTGTTGAAATCATCGCGCTCCATCATGCGGGCCACAGATCG
>JAAFHN010000665.1 GCA_013298415.1 Comamonadaceae bacterium | reverse complement strand
ACGCTGAGGGTCGTCGCGTACCAGCGAAATCGCGCTGTTGAGCGCGTTGAAGAGAAAGTGGGGTCGAATGCGCGATTGCAGCTCGGCAAGCCGTGCCGTCGTGGCTGCTGGCATTTGCGCTTTGGCCCGCCACATGAGCGCGCCCACCAGTGCCGCAGCCAGCATGCCCCCGCTGAGTGCCGCTGCAAGCCATTGGCCAGCGGCCCCACCGCTCACGCCCAAGCCGGCGGCCATGGCCATCGAAAGCAGCCCTGCAATGACGCCTAAGCCCGTGCCTGCGGTCCATTGGATGAGATCAGACGCGCGGGCCAAGAGGCGCTTTGCTGCGCAACACACCACCAACCACAGCGCAAGCCCCGGAATCGCGCACGCCACCCACACAGGGTAGATCACCAGCCATTCCGAAGCCCGAGGTGCTGCAAAAAGCGCCAACACCGCAAGCAGGGCCGCAACAGCCAGCACTGCTCTCAGCACGACACCCGGATGGCAAGCGTCAAACACCGCCATCAAAGGCATGGGCGGCGCTGGCAGCTGCGCGGCTTCGGCACGCAGCGTGGGCGCTCCGCCTTGGCTCGAATCGGCGTAAGTCGATAATAGTTGTGAGTCTTTCACGCAATCATTATGTCCAAGCCAGCCGCCGCAAAATCCGCCGCCAAACAAGCCGCCGAGCCCACCACAAAAACGCGCAAAAGAAGCATCAGCGCTGACCCGTTGGCCAACAAATCGCAAGCCTGGTCTGCGCTCTTTGCCGAGCCGATGAGCGATTTGGTTAAGCGCTACACCGCCAGCATCGATTTCGATAAACGCCTGTGGCAAGTCGACATTGCAGGCAGCCTGGCCCACGCGCAGATGTTGAGCGAGCAAGCCATCATCAGCAAAAAAGACTTCGCGGCCATTCAAAAAGGCTTCAAGCACATCGTGGCCGAAATCCGCGCGGGCGAGTTTGAATGGCAGCTGGATTTGGAAGACGTGCATCTGAACTTGGAGGCGCGCTTGACCGCCTTGGTGGGCGATGCCGGTAAGCGCCTGCACACCGGCAGAAGCCGCAACGATCAAGTGGCAACCGACATCCGGCTCTGGCTGCGAGGTGAAATCGATGGGCTGAGCTTGCAGCTGCGCGAATTACAGCGCGCTCTTGTACAAGTGGCCGAGCAGCATGTGGACGTGATCCTGCCGGGCTTCACTCATTTGCAAGTGGCCCAGCCGGTGAGCTTCGCGCATCATCTGCTTGCCTATGTGGAAATGTTTGCCAGAGATGCCGAGCGTATTGCCGATGTGCGAAAGCGCGTGAACCGCTTGCCGCTCGGCGCTGCGGCGCTCGCGGGCACAACGTATCCGCTGAATCGTGAGCGCGTGGCCGAATTGCTTGACTTTGAAGGCATCTGCGAAAACAGCCTGGATGCCGTGAGCGACCGCGATTTTGCGATTGAGTTTGCCGCAGCCGCATCGCTGGTGATGGTTCACATCAGCAGACTCAGCGAGGAGCTGATCGTGTGGATGAGCCAGAACTTTGCGTTCATCCAAATTTCGGATCGCTTCACCACCGGCAGCTCGATCATGCCGCAGAAGAAAAACCCCGATGTGCCTGAACTTGCGCGCGGCAAAACGGGTCGCGTGGTTGGCCACTTGATGGGACTCATCACGCTGATGAAGGGTCAGCCACTCGCGTACAACAAAGACAACCAAGAAGACAAAGAGCCGCTTTTCGACACAGTAGACACGCTGCGTGACACCCTCAAAATTTTTGCCGAGATGATCGGCGGCCAGACTAGCAAAGGCGGCAAGCGCAACGGTGGCTTGAAGGTCAATGCCAGTGCCATGCGCCAAGCCGCGAGCAAGGGCTACGCCACCGCCACCGACCTGGCCGACTACTTGGTGCGCAATGGCTTGCCTTTCAGGGATGCCCACGAGATCGTGGCGCATGCCGTGCGCATGGCGTCCACCGAAGGCAAAGACTTGCCCGAGCTAAGCTTAGAAAAGCTCCAGGCCTTCGACAAACG
>JAAFHN010000617.1 GCA_013298415.1 Comamonadaceae bacterium | reverse complement strand
CAGCAAATCGGCTTGCAAGGCGCTGGCCGCCCAACACGGCGTGCCCACGCTGCCTGGCTACTCGGGCGAAGACCAAAGCGATGCGCGCTTTGCCGCCGAGGCCGAGCGCATTGGCTTTCCGCTGATGGTGAAAGCCACCGCGGGCGGCGGCGGGCGCGGCATGCGGCTTGCGCGTGAAGCGGCCGAATTGCCGGGTGCTCTGGCCAGTGCCCGGGCAGAAGCGCTGAGCAGCTTTGGCAGCGACGAGCTGCTGATCGAGCGCGCCCTGCTCCAGCCGCGCCATGTGGAAATTCAAGTTTTTGCCGATGCCCATGGCAACTGCATCCACTTGGGCGAGCGTGATTGTTCGGTGCAGCGCCGCAACCAGAAAATCATCGAAGAGTCGCCCTCGCCCGCCGTGGATGCGGCCTTGCGCGAGCGCATGGGGGCCTGCGCCGTGGCGCTGGCACTTGCGGCTGGCTATGTGGGCGCAGGCACGGTGGAATTTTTGCTCGAAGGCGGCGAGTTCTATTTGATGGAGATGAACACGCGCCTGCAAGTGGAGCACCCTGTGACTGAGGCTTTGACCGCCTTGGATTTGGTGGCGCTGCAAATTGCCGTGGCGCGCGGCGAGCCCTTGCCCATCGCACAAGCCGACGTGAAGCTGCAAGGGCATGCGATCGAGGTGCGCCTGTGCGCCGAAGACGCGGAGTTTGTGCCGCACACGGGGCGAGTTGACGGGCTGGCCTGGCCGCCACATGCCAGCTTTTCGTCGTCAAACGGGCACACCGGCCTCCGCATCGATCACGCTTTGGAAGCAGGCAGCGAGGTCACGCCGCACTACGACTCGATGCTGGCCAAGCTGATCGTGCACGCGCCCACCAGAGCCGAGGCGTTGGCAAAACTGAGCTCCGCGCTTGCTCAAACCGCCGTCTCGGGGCTGCCCACGAACCGCGCGCTGCTCCAAGCGTGCGCTCGGCACCCCGTTTTCGCCTCTGGTCAAGCCCTGGTGCCATTCCTCGCCACGCATGGCGGCGAATTGCGCGAGGCAATAGCGGCGGCTGAAGCGCAAGCCCTGCCGCTGGCGCTGGCCGCGTGGGGGGCAAACGCCGCAAGCAACTGGCCCAACGCGCTGCCTTGCAACTTTTTGCGCGCAAGCCGCTTGGCGGTGAATGGCAAAACACGCGAATTGCTCTGGCAGGAACTCGGCGGGCATGAGTTGATGCTCGCCAGCGGTGACCTGGAAGCGCGCTTTTTTGTGCAGCGGGTTGGCAAGGGCAACTTCCAAGTGCGCCAGATCGCCGAAGACGGAGATCCAAGCGCATTGCAAAGGGTCAGCGTTTTGGCCGGTACCGTGCAAGTGAATGGCACCGAATTCGCCATCCAAGACCGAAGCTTTGAGCCGCCCGAACGCAAAGCCGCCGCTGGCTCGCAACATGCGCTGTTGGCCCCCTTCAACGGCAAAGTGGTGGCCTTGCATGCCGCACCAGGCCAAACAGTCAAGCTCGGCGAGCCGCTCGTGGTGATCGAATCCATGAAGCTGCAACACAACATCAGCGCGCCACGCGATGGGGTCGTTGGCGAGCTGCGGGTCACAGTCGGCGCTCAGGTGGCGCCTAAAGCGGTTTTGCTCACGTTTCTGTAGCCAAGCACCTGTCGTTAGAGTTGCTTTTTGTAGCCTTAAACAGCTACTTTATCGGGTTTAGTGTCTTGAAAACCACAAATTGCAACACCTCAAGAGCTATCAATGTTGTAGCGATCTTTGAACTTCATGTATATTCTCAAGCTATGCAAATCGCAGCGCCGGATGCCCATGCTTGCTTGCAAGCGGTGCAACTGAGCTGATCAGTCGCTACAGAAATCTTCTTTTTTCGCGCGCCAAAGCGCCACGGCCCCAGGAGAAACGCACCATGAGCAACAAAGACAACGCGGCAGTGCAGCAATTGTTGGATCTGCTGGAATCGCGCTACGCGATGCGTGTGCTCTGGGCGCTGCGCGATGGCCATCCGCAAACCTTCCGTTTGCTGCAAGACAGCGTAGGCGGCGTGACACCCAACACCATGAACACGCGTCTGAAAGAGCTGCGTGCCGCCAATTTGGTGCAGCACGGCGGTGACGGCTACCAGCTCACGCCCACCGGCCTCGATCTTTTGAAGCGCTTGAACGACATCGGCCCCTTCGCCGGCAAATGGGCCGCGGCCCAAGCCAAAAAGAAGTAAGCACCCCTGGCTGAAGCGAAAA
>JAAFHN010000106.1 GCA_013298415.1 Comamonadaceae bacterium | reverse complement strand
CTGCGTGAGGTGGATGAAATCGGTGAGCGAGTTGTACTTCAGCGTGGGGTCGAGGCCATGCGCCACGGCGTTTTGGCCCACCCCGGTTTGGATGATCGTGTAGCCGTCGGCAGGCAGCTTCAGCGCCCGATCCATCCCAATCGTGCCGCCCGCTCCGCCGATGTTTTCCACAATCACCGGCTGGCCAAGCACCTTGCCCAGCGGATCAGCCAACAAGCGCGCAATCACATCGCTCGTGCCCCCCGGCGGAAAGGCCACGATGATTTTCAAGGCCTTATTCGGAAAGTCCGACTGTGCGTGGGCGGTTGACGCAAAAAACGGAAATGCTACGCTTGTTGTAGCAACAGATATTGGAAATACCAGGACAGAGCGGCGATTTGTCATCAAATTCTCCTAGGAAGCGCGTCTCAGAAGACCTTGTAGCCTCTCAGAAGGCCTCGGAACCGTCAAGCTGCCGTCAATGGGGGCGCAGAAGCTGCCAAGCCGTCCCGCACATGCGGATACTGCATCGTCAGCCTCAGCTCCAGCTTCATGCGGTCGTTTCGCAATCGGCGGCTTTCGCTCATGAAGCTCAGCAACATCAGCGGCAGGCTGCCTTGTGCGGTGTCGCGGCTCACTCTGGGCGGGCGCGGCAGGTCGTAGAGGTCGGCTGCGAGGTCAAAGTAGTCACCCATCTTCATGGTGCTGTCGTCGCTCACGTTGATAGCGCGCTGCGGCTTTGCTCGCCACAGCGCGAGCCAGCAGGCGCGGGCGAGGTCGTCGGCGTGGATGTGGTTGGTGTACACATCGTCTTGCGGCAAAAGCACCGGTGTGCCTTTGAGCAAGCGCTCGCGGGGGGTGCCGCCTTCTCGATCCGGCGCGTAGATGCCGGGAATGCGGAGAATGCTTGTGCGGATGCCGAAGGCGCGGCCGGCGAAGCGAATGGCGTTTTCAGCGTCCACACGGCGGAGCGCGCGCGCCGTGCTGGGCGTAAGGGGGCGAGACTCGGTCACCCAATCGCCTTCGCAATCGCCATACACGCCTGAAGTGGAGCCATAGACGATGGATCCGGGAGCCTTGCGCAGCGCCAGCGCTCGCAAGAGGTGCAGGGTTCGCGGATCGGTGCTCTGCGCTGCCGGGCTCGCAAAGCCTTGGTTGGGCGGCGGGGCCAAATGCAACACCCTCTGAGCAACACCGGCCAAGCGCCGCAGCGTTTGCGGCTCATCCAAGTTCGCAACGATGGGCTGCGCGCCTGCAGCTCGCAGGGCTTCGGTACGCGCGGGCTGCGAGGTGGTAGCCAGCCAGTGCACATTTGGCGAGCAATCCCGCAGCACACGCATGCCCACATCGCCACAGCCCACAATCAGCACGCGCGGTCGGCGAAAGCGCGCAGGCAGCGCGCCCAGTGGGCTTTGGTTGGAGGGCACAATTCGGATTATTGACGGCGCTTTGCCGTCTTCTTGTTTCTAGCCCACCCCCATCATGAGTTTTCAGATCACGGTAGAGCCCTCGCAGCGCCAGTTTTCCACCCAGCCTGGCGAAGCGATCCTCGCAGCCGGCATCCGCCAGGGGATTGGCTTGCCCTACGGCTGCAAAGACGGCGCTTGTGGCTCTTGCAAGGTGCAAAAGACTTCCGGCACGGTGGTGCATGGCCCGCACCAAAGCAAAGCGCTCACGGGTGAAGAAGAGGCCAACGGCTTCATCCTCACTTGCTGCGGCATGCCACAAAGCGATGTGTGTATCGTTTCCAAACAAGTCACTGAGCTGGGCGCGATGCCAATCAAGAAAATGCCAGCCCGCGTGATGAGCATGGAAAAGCTCTCACCCGATGTGATGGCGATCAAGCTGCAAGTGCCGGCCAACGATCCGCTGCAATACCACGCGGGCCAATACGTTGAATTCATCTTGCGCGATGGCGCGCGGCGCAGCTACAGCATGGCCAATGCCGTTCACACCGGGCCGCAGCTCGAGCTGCACATTCGCCACATGCCCGGCGGCAAATTCACCGACCATGTGTTTGGCGCGATGAAAGAAAAAGAAATTTTGCGCATCGAGGGGCCTTACGGCAGCTTTTATCTGCGCGAAGAGTCAACGCTTCCCATCGTGCTGCTCGCATCCGGCACGGGCTTTGCGCCCATCAAGGCACTCATCGAGCACATGCAGCTCAAAAACATCACGCGCCCCACAGTGCTGTACTGGGGCGGGCGGCGGCCTCACGACTTGTACTTGGACACTTGGGTGCGCGAGCGCTGCGCAGAGATGCCCAATTTGAGCTATGTGCCGGTGGTGAGCGATGCGCTGGCAGAAGACGCTTGGGCGGGCAGGACGGGCTTCGTACACACAGCCGTGATGGCTGATTTGCCGGACCTGAGTCAGCACCAGGTGTATGCCTGCGGCGCGCCGGTGGTGGTGGAGTCAGCGCAGCGCGATTTCATTGCCAAATGCGGCTTGAGCGCTGACGAATTCTTCGCGGACTCGTTCACGAACGAGGCCGACAAAGTTTGAGCATTGCTGCTCAGGCGGCCACACCTGCTTTGTCAGACTGCGCTTGGTGCGATTTGAAGCGCCTGCGCTGATCCATGAAGCTGCGCCACAGCGCGCTCGCTCCCATCGGGCGGTGGCCTTGGGCGCGGTTGAGCGAGCCAATGTGAAAAGCCAAACGGTATTGGCGAAAGAGCGTGAAATACGCATCGTGCAGCTTAGCGCGTGGATCCCAGATGTGGTTGGCCTCAGCTCCTGCGCCGTTGAGCTCTAGGATCTGAAATCCTTCGCCGCGCTCAAATTCGCTCAGGTGTTGAAAACGCAAATCAAAGCGGCCAAAGTAAAAGCCCTCAATGCCTTCTGATATTCGGTCAAAGCGCTCGGTGAGGGCATCCGTGATGTGCTGGCGGCCATCAATCAGCGTGGCCCCCAAGCGCAAGCTGCGCGCAAACGCGAGCTGCACATGCTCGTGGTCTGGTGGCACCCATTCCAGCCGATGCGCTTGGCGGCTCAGGTGCAGCGGCTTGCAGCGCGCAAGGCCTGGGCAAGACTCGATCAGCTCGCGCAAGCTGCTTTTGCCATCACCGCGCACAAAAGCCGCTTCGCTGAAATTGAGCGAAATGATCTTTCCTTTGCTGCGGCCTGGCAAACGTGCATAAAACACACCGGCTTCGAAATCCATGTCCACCATGCGCTGAAGCTGAAGCTGTTCGCCAGGTGGGAAACCGTGCAAGTAGCTGCGCAGTTCCGTTTCGTTTTGAACAGGGTGTACGCCGTGGCCATGGTGGCCTCGATCTGGTTTGGCCACGATGGGAAAACTGAGCCCGACCTGCCCCATGGCGGCCAGCGCTTGCGACAGGTCCTGTTGCAAGCCCGAATCGCCCTGGGTGCGCTGCAAAGTCACCCAAGGTGCAAACCAGTCTTTGGCGCTGGGCCGCACCTGCTGCATCACCTGATCTTTGGATTCACCGACGAAACCACCGGATTCGAAGCTTGGATTCGCCGCCGTGGGCAAGGTGATGCTGCGGTAGCGCACCGCAAGCAGCAGCCACATCACGATCACGGGCACGTAAAAGAGCAGCGAAGGAAGATAGCCAAACCAGTTTGCGCCCGGCTGCGGGAGCTGAAAGCTTGTGCGAGAACCGGCAGGCGAAGGCGAGGAAATCGCCGTGGGCAAGCCTTGCCCGAAAGCTTGACGCTGAATGCGCTGAAAGCCGCGCCAAGCCAACACGCAGGCCATCGCGACGAAGAGCCAACCGACCCAGCCCAGGTGCAAGCGCATCAGCAAGCTGCCACCGCCCAGCAACCCGCCCATGATTGCGGCAGTCCACAGTGCGCCAGTCCAGGCGCTGGCCCACATGAAGCGCCAAAAGGGCAATTTCAAAAAACCGCAAGCGATGAAAACCGGCGGCAGCGACCAGGGCAGGACGCGGCACATCGCAATCGCATAGGTCATGCGCGGGCCCATCCAACGGCCTGCGCGCAGCACCTGCTCGCTGTCAAACCAGCGATTGGCCCAAGAGAAACGGCGGGCCGCAGCGCCAATGCCGTAAAGGCTGGCATCACTTGCGAGCACGCCGATGTACACAGCGGTGAGCGCAGGCAAAAGCGTCAGGCGGTCGCTCAAATGCAGCGTGGCGGCCAACACGGCAGCGCCTTCTTCGAGAGCGAAGGTAAGCGCAAACACAGCAAGCCACAGCAGCGAGCCATCCACCTCGCTGAGCGATTTCAGTAGTTCATCGGTTGACATGCATTCCCCCGCCGAAGCCCGTCAATGGGAAGGCGGCCGAATCGTAAACAAAGATAAACTATTGTAAAGAGTGTCTTGCCGGGTCGTACTGACGTTGAGGGCATTCCTCAAGCGCTGAGGAAGCTCTGAATAACCCAGAGTGGATCAGCGCGGGGCATATTCGGGATGAGCTGCTAGGCGAAAAGTGAGTCAAATAGTCCCACTATTTGCGAGCTTTTCAACGACGCAGATCGCCCGAAGATGTCTTGCGCTGGCCGCATCGGGGTTGTTCAGAGCTTCCCTACAGCCCTTTCAAGCCCCCGCCGGAACTGACCATGCACCCCGCTCCCGAAAGCACGCTCGGCCCAAGCGAGCCCAACATAGTTGCGACGGCCAAGCCAGCAGAAGGCGCAGGCCGCTACGTTGCGAAGCTCGCCAGCGGGCCAGATGAAGTGCGGGCTGCTCAGGCCCTGCGCTACGCCGTCTTCAACGTGGAACTGGGCGAAGGTTTACCCAGCTCAAATTTGACGGGCCTCGACATCGACGAATTTGATGTGGGTTGCGACCATTTGACCGTGAGCGATTCGGACAGCGGCCAAGTGGTGGGCACCTACCGCTTGCAAACGGGCGAGCAAGCCAAGCGCCACCTCGGCTACTACTGTGAGCGGGAATTTGACTTCAAACCCTTCGAGCCTTACCGCGCAGAAGTGCTGGAGCTGGGCCGAGCTTGCATTCATGCCGACCATCGCAACTTCAGCGTACTGGCCGCGCTGTGGCGCGGCATAGCAAGCTATGCCAAAGCCCAAGGCTCGCGCTACATGGTGGGATGCAGCTCGTTGACCAGCCAAGACCCGCTGGAAGCCGCAGCCGCGTACCAAGCGCTGACCAAGCATTTGGCCCCGCCGCATCTGCGCACCCTGCCGCGCCCGCCGTATGCGTTGGATCTGCCCGAGCCACCGAAAGGCCGCTACAAACTGCCGCGCTTGCTCTCGGCCTACCTCATCATCGGCTCAGAGATTTGCGGCCCACCCGCGATCGATCGCGAGTTCAAAACCATCGATTTCCTCACCGTGTTCGACCTCGTAAAAATCCGCATGAACGGTAAATCGGGGTGGCTGAGGTTTGAGCGGGAGTAGGTTTCGGGTTAGGTTCTAGGGGCAGTTTTACAGGAGATCAGGAGACAAGAAAAAGAAGCAAAAATTTTGGTCGGCAGGTGCTCATTTGGGAAGATTTTTGTTCAAATCGCCTCAATGTCCAAATAAAATAAGCATTCTTTGCTATTTTTTTCATACTCTTTGTCTTTTTCCTTGTCTCCTGATCTCCTGTAAAACTGCTCCCCAACAGCCCTACTCCACCACCGACTCAAGCACGGTCAAGGTGCCTGCTGTGGTGTCCAGCCTAGCCATGGCACCTACGGGCAGGGTCATTTGGTGGGCGATATGGCCGAAGCTGTAGCCGCTGGCTGCCGGGATGCTGAGGCCCGTCAGATGGTGATCCAGCACCTCGCGCAAGCTGAGCTGCTTGTCATCTGGTTTGGCCGCGTAGCGTGTGAGAACGCCTACGAGCACACCGGCACACTCGGCAAACGCTCCGCCGCCACGCGGATTGCTTTGCTGCAACTGGTGCAGCAACCGATCCACGCGATACGGTTCCTCGCCCACTTCTTCAATGCACAGGAGTGCGCCTGCAAGCCGCAGTGCGTAGGGCGTGCCTTGGAGCGCTGCGATCAGGCTCAGGTTGCCGGGCAAGAGCGGGCCGGTTGCGACCCCCTCTTTGTAAGTTTTCACCTCGTTCGCAGGCTCGACAACGCCGTCGCGCACCGCTTCTTTGGCGAGCGGCGGCAGGTTTTCAGGCGCGTGGTGCATCACGTGGCCGGCTTGGCCATCAAACAGCAAGGCACGCAGGTGCTGCAAGTTGTAGTCAGTGAAGCGCGAGCCAGCCGTGGGTCCGTGGAAAGTGATCAAACCCGTCTTGGCGTGGATGGCGTGAAGCACCGCGGTGAGATCGGAGTAGCCGATCAGCACCTTCGGGTTGCGGGCAATCAGGCCATAGTCCAGATGGGGGAGCAAGCCCGTGCCACCCGAGCCGCCACGCGCCGCCCAAATCACACGAACCGACTCATCAGCAAACATGGCGCGAAGGTCTTCGAGGCGCTGCTCAATCGAGCCGCCATAGCTGCCCCAGCGCGCCAGCACGTTTTTTCCGAGCTTCACCTTGAAGCCCAGGTCTTCCATGTTCTTCACGCGAGTGCTCAGCTGAGCCTGTGTCAACGCACCACTGGGCGCGATCAGGCCCACCGTGTCACCGGCTCTCAAGCGCTGTGGCTTGATCGTGCCGCGCGGCGAAGAGGCTGAGGCCGCCGACAGCGTTGCACAGCCCGGCAGCGCGAGCGCAGCAGCCAGCGCCCCAAGCGCACGGCGACTCAAAGGCGGGGGGCAATCAAATTGCATGGACATCACCAATCCAAGATTCGGCCACAAAAAAGGCACCCGGAGGTGCCCTTTCTGTGAAGACTCAGCTGCCGGTTCAGAACTGGTAGCGAGCCGACATCGTGAGCGTGCGACCGCGCGGGTCGGCCACGCGCGGATCCCAGCCGGCACCTACCACATTGTCCACGTTGTGCCACGTGAACGGAGGTTGCTTGTCGAAGAGATTAACAACCCCGGCGGTCAGGGTGAGATTCTTGATGCCAGTGTAGGAACCGGTCAAATTCACGGTGGTGTAGTCACCAATGTCGCGGGTCACTGGCAGATTCGCTGTGTACGGTGTGCGATCCTCGTCTTGGTAGCCACTTGACCAACGCACGGAAGCCGTGGTGCTCCACTTGCCGGTGGTGTAGGTTGCGCTTGCATTCAGACGCCAACGCAAAAAGAGCGTGGACGTAGACCACTTGCCGACCAAATCGTCCAGAGGCACGACCTTCGCCGGTTGCTCCTTGGCGGTGATCATGTAGGTGCCGTCAAGCTTCGCATCCACTTTACCGCCCAACGCGGCGAACCCGTGACGCACGCCGAAGTCCACACCCTTGGTTTCGGATGCTGCGGCATTCACCCACCCCGCTTGGATAAAGAGCACATTGCCAGCGGCGTCGCGAACGAAGTTTTCGCGGAACGCCGCGTAGTTGGCGATCTGGAAGGCTGGGGTGAGGTTTTTGATGCGGTCAGTCAGCTCGACTTGCCAATAGTCCATGTAGACGGACGTGCTGCGAGTCGGCGAGAACAGCATTCCCAGTGTTGCCTGCTTGGATGTCTCAGGCTTGAGGTTTGGATTGCCACCCTGCAAGTAGGGCAAGCTGTTGCGCTGACACTGCGCCGGATCAGCGGGGCAGCGCTCTGGGTCGCTGAACACACCGGTGAGTGCGAGCTGAACAGTGCCCAAGTTCAGCTGCTGCACGGTTGGGGCGCGAAAGCCTGTGTTGATGGAGCCTCGAACGGCGAAGTTTGCCGTGGGTTGGAATTTGAAACCGATCTTGGGGTTGGTCGTGCCGCCCACATCGTCGTACTTGTCGTGACGCAGCGCAAACTGCATCTGCAATTCACGCGTAACAGGCACGAGTGCCTCGCCGTAGATGGCATTGATGCTTCGCGTGCGATCCGGAGAGGAGCTCGCCCCA
>JAAFHN010000115.1 GCA_013298415.1 Comamonadaceae bacterium | reverse complement strand
GGGCATGAAACGGATTTTTCACTCTGCGATTTCGCAGCCGACGTGCGCGCACCCACGCCAACGGCAGCCGCTGAGCTCGTGAGCCAGCCCACCGAGGCTTGGGCTGGCGCGCTTGACGGCGCACAAGACCGCCTTCAAGCCTTGCTCTATCGGCGCATCGATGCCCATGCCCAGCGCTTGGATCAGCTGGGCAACACGCTCGGCCGCCCGCAGCAAGCGCTGCATGCGCATACCCGCAAGCTGGATCGCGCGCAGCAGCGATTGCGCCACGCCGCGCTATTGAATTTAGAGCGAAAAATGCAACAAATTCATGGACAGAGCAGCGTTTTTACTCAAAAACTGGCCAAAAGAATCACCCAAACCCATTCGCGGCTGGACAGGGCCGAAGCGAGGCTGCACGCGCTCGATCCGCAGCGCGTTTTGGAGCGCGGCTATGCGCTTTTGCATGGCGAAAGCGGGCAAGTGCTCAGCAGCGCGGCGCAGTTGCTGCCCGATGCAAAAGTGTCGGCCCGGCTGCACGATGGCGAGGTGGATTTGCGCGTGCTGCCCCCAAAACTGTGAGGCTCATGCGTTTTGCTTGAGAATTGCGCCATGCCGTCGGCGTTGCGGCGGCCCGGCCCTCCCGTTCGGGCTGAGGTATCGAAGCCCAGTCAGGCCCTTCAATACCTCGGGGCGAACGGAGGGCGGCGGTTTGAACCCGATTTCTGATTCATCCACAACCAAAGGAACCCAAATGGAACACACTCTGCCAGCGCTCCCCTATGCCAAAGACGCTTTGGCCCCGCACTACAGCGCCGAGACGCTTGAGTTTCACCACGGCAAGCACCACAACGCCTACGTGGTGAACCTGAACAACCTGCAAAAAGGCACCGAATTCGAATCGATGGATCTGGAATCCATCATCAAAAAATCCAGCGGTGGCATCTACAACAACTCCGCCCAGATCTGGAACCACACCTTCTTTTGGAACTGCATGAAGCCCGCAGGCGGCGGCGAGCCCACTGGCGCGCTGGCAGCGGCGATCAATGCGAAATGGGGCAGCTATGCCGCGTTCAAAGAAGCATTTGTGAAATCTGCCGTGGGCAATTTCGGCAGCGGCTGGACCTGGCTCGTGAAAAAGCCCGATGGCACCGTCGACATCGTGAACACCGGCGCTGCCGGCACGCCACTCACGACTGCCGACAAAGCGCTGCTCACCGTTGACGTGTGGGAGCACGCTTACTACATCGACTACCGCAACATGCGGCCGAAATTTGTGGAAGCCTTCTTGGACAAGCTCGTGAACTGGGACTTTGCCCAGGCGAACTTCGCCTGAGTTGTTCCCGAATTTCTTCTGACATGTTTCTTTACGCTGAAGGCCGATACTTGAGGGCGTGAATCGCCGCGCACTCTCATCTTCCTTCGCCAACACGCCGCTGAAAGCCACCGCGCTTGCAGCGGCGTTGTTGTTTGTAGCCACCGCCCACGCGCAAGACGCGCCTGAGCCGCCGAGCGCTGAGGCCACGCCGCAGCGCGGCGAACGCAGTGATGGCGAAGACCGCCAGCGCGTTCGCTCTGACCGCGAGGCCGAGCGCCAGCGCGCCGAACGCGATGCTCGGCGCCGCAACCCCCAAGTGCAGCGGCAAAGCGACATCACCGTGCGCGGCAAACGCGATGTGGACGACCGGCAGGTGAGCACCGCCAGCAAGCTCGTGATCGACAAAGAAGAAATCGAGCGCCATGGCGACACCAACATTGCCGATGTCTTGAAGCGCGCGCCCGGCGTGACGATTGGCGGCGCTGCGGGCCGGGGCGGCGGCGAAATCCGCATGCGCGGCTTGGGGCGCGGCTACACCCAAGTGCTGATCAACGGCGAGCCAGCGCCGCCTGGTTTTTCGCTCGACACCCTCGCGCCAGACCAATTGGAGCGCATCGAGATCTTTCGCACCGCCACAGCCCAATTCAGCACCCAAGCTGTCGCAGGTAGCATCAATTTGGTGCTGAAAGACGGTGACCTGCCCCCCGAAAAAGCTGTGCGCTTTGGCATCAGAACGGGCACGCGAGCAGGCGTATTCAGCGGGTTTTCTGTCAACGACAAAATCGGCAAGTTCACCTACAACTTGGGCCTCTCGCTCAACAAAGACAAAACCAAATACAACGGCAGCACCACAGAGCAGGGTTTTGACGCAGCAGGCACTCCGACCCTGGAGCGCTTCAACCAGCAAAGTAACAGCGGCAACAACAGCGGAGGAAACTTGAATGCGCGGCTGCGCTATGCGCTCACGGAAGCCGATTCACTCGCGCTCGATGTGTTTGCCCGCAGAAACGATTTCACGGGCGTGTACGACGAATCGATCACGACCCGGCTGGGCTTACCTCCACGCTTTGCAGCCGCGCACACCGATGTAGACGCCAACGGCTCTGGCTCGCGCTGGCGGCTGAACTACACCCACAAGTTTTTGAAAGACTCGCCTTGGAGCGGAGGCAAGTTCGAGGCGCGTGCGGGCTTGAATCGCAACAATCGCGCAAGCCTGGGCGCGTTCCAAGGCACAAACCCGCTTGGCCAACTTGCTTTGCTTCGGCAAACTGACTCCGGCGCCACAGACGATGGCACCTCCGCCAACGCGAAGCTCACGTTGCCGCTCGGCGATGGCCACCAAGTCGTGACCGGTATCGATTTGGAACGCAGCGAGCGCAGTGAATTTCGTGTGCAAAACGAACAAACGCCGCTGCCGATTGCCAGCGTGCTCCCGCTCGTGTTTGCCAACGAACGCTTCGGTGCCAACGTGCGCCGCACGGCCTGGTTCGCCCAAGATGAGTGGGATGTCACCCCCAACTGGAGCCTTTACGTGGGCCTGCGCCAGGAGCGGATCGAAACCACGAGCCAGGGCAACACCTACGCCCCCATTGCGAATACGGCGCAAGTCACAAGTCCGATCCTGCAAAGCCTGTGGAAGCTCAGCCCCAAGGGCGAGCAGCTTCGCCTGGGCCTCTCGCGCACCTTCAAAGCGCCTGGCACCTCGCAGCTGATTCCGCGCAGATTCACGGCCGTGAACAACTCGCCGCTCACGCCCGACAGCATGGGCAACCCGCTTTTGCAGCCTGAGCTGGCAACAGGCATTGACCTGGCATTCGAGCGCTTTTTCCGAAGCGCGCCGAACTTGGGGCAGGGTGTGTTCAGCGTGAGCACCTATGTGCGCCGTGTCCAAGGCGTGATCTTCAGCCAAACCACGCTGCAGGGCACTGGCCCCGATGCCCGCTGGGTGAGCATGCCCACGAACATCGGCAACGCGCTGGTGAAAGGCGTGGAGTTGGAGTTCAAGACCCCGCTCCAAAACCTCTGGCCTGAGGCCCCGCCGATTGACATTCGCGCCAATGCCGCGATCAATCGAAGCGCGGTAGACAACATCCCCGGCCCGAACAACCGGCTGGCCGCGCAAACGCCGTGCAGCGCAAACCTGGGTTTTGACCACCGCGTCAACCCTGCGTTTGCTTATGGCTCCAGCTTCAGCTATTCCTGCGGTGGGCCTTACCGCCGCAGCGCCACGCAAAGCGGCGATCAGTCCGACAAACGCGAGCTCGATGCCTACGCCGTGCTGCGCTTCAAACCCAGTGCGGCAAGTGGCATGCAGCTGCGCGTTTCAGCCGTGAACTTGCTTCAGCGCACCACCAGAAACAGCAGTACAAATGCCGACGCATTTGGCCGATTGAGCACCCTGAACGAAGCCGACACCCATGCCGCGCTGCGGGTGAATCTAGAAGGGCGGTTTCGCTGACCGCCCCTCGGGCGCGCCTGTGAAAAAACTCATTTGCGCGCAGCCTTCGTGCCGGGCGCTGCCGCGCTTTCCGCCGCAGTGCCTGTGCGAGCAGCCTGACTCGCGCTTGGTTTGAGGGCGGACGCAGCTGCTTGAGGCGGGTCCAGCACCACAGGTGCTTGGCTGCCATTGCCGTTGTTGAGGCCATGGGCCTGCAAGCGCCGATACACCCAGCCGTTGTCGTCCAACTGGCTTGACAAGCCCACGACCGCTGTGGTGCCGCCGCCGCCCCAAAGCACGGCAAACACATTCGCGGCCACCAGGTCTGGCAAGTGACCGACTTTCCAACAGTTCGGCCGCGAGCCCGGGCAACTGAGGTACTCGCCGACGGTTTTCGCGCTTGATTGGTAGATGGGGGTATTCGTTGGCATGCGCGCATTGCGAATGTAGGCCGCGACGTTCGAGAGATCGTCGGCCACTGCAGGATTGCCCAAGAAGTAGTCCGGCTCGGTGGACGCGTTCGCTGCTCGCTCGTCGATGTCACCCTCGGTTTGCAGATGCCCGCCAGGTACCTGCCACAGCATCACTGGCTTTTTGCCGAAAGCCTCAGAAATTCCCTTCACGAGCTTCACGTACACATCCAACACTTGCACGCTGTACAGGTAGCCAGCGTTCACCCCGGCACCCGCGAGCGCGCGATCAAACACATCCCGCTCGTATTTGTCGAAGGCGATGAAATGGGGCTCGTGCATGGGGTCAGCATTTCCCATCACGTTCATGCGTCGCAAAAAATCGCTCTCAGCCTTCACACGCGTGGCAACCAAGCTGGGGTCTTTTTGGGCAGCGATGTGCAGCCAGGCGTGGCCCATGGCATCGCCAGCCCACACATTGGTCTGCCAGCCGAAAGGCACGCTGGGCGCGAACTTGCGTGACATCCAATTGATCGCGCGGATGTAGTCTTTGATCTCGGTGCTCGGCACCAAAAATTCGGCAGGAATCTGGCTTTTATCGAGCTTCAAGAAATCAAAAGCAGCGCTCAAGGCCTGCGCAAGGGGCAGGCCTGTGTTCCAAGGAATCTTGCATCGGTGGGGTTGGCAATCTTTGTGCAGCTCGCCCAGGAAATCGGGCGACAAAATCAAGGTGGCTGGCACCGTGCGCGTAGCGTCTTTGTAGCCTTCCAGCTGTCGCAAAAGGCTGAGGTAATTGATGATGTGCTTTTCGAGCACGCGGTCGGTGGGCGCGTTGCGGATGTCGCGCAAGATGCCGTCTGGCCCGTCGCTGGCGTTCACATGGTAGAAAACCACCGTGAGCATCTTGATCCTGCCGGTGTTCCTCTCGATGCCCTTCAGGATTCGCATGATCTCGTCGATCTTGCGGTCGCGCGTGATGATCACGCCGGGGTCGCCATCGCCGCCGATGCCTGCGTAGGTGAAAAAGCTGTCTACCGGTCGGCGCTGTAAGAGTGGCACTTCTGAGCCGCCGATCTTCACCGTGCCCTGCGCAATTTTGTTTGCTGGCCAGCCAGGTACCAAGGGCTGGGCCTGCGAAACCGTTGCGTGCAGGGCGATGCCGCACAGCCAGCATGCCGCGAATCTGCCCAGCGCCCGACTGAACATCGAGCGCTTACATGCTGCGCCGCTCATTTCAGCGCACCAACTTCTCTGTAGAACCTTTCGGCGCCCGGGTGCAGTGGAATGCCCGCTCCGGTAACCGCGCTTTGAAGCGTGATCAATTTGCCGTTGGGATGGCCCGCCTGGAGTGCCTTTTGCGTAGCTTCCGAGAAGAGCGCTTTGGTGATTTGGTAGACCACCGCCGCATCGGCTCTGGAGCTCGTCACCCATTGCGCACCGACTGCGAGCGTCTGTACGGCGTCCACGCCCGCATAGGTGCCAGGCTGCAAGCTGTATTCGTACCAGTAAGGGCTGTCGTTGCGCAAGGCTTGCGCTGCTGCGCCCGTAATCGGAAGGAGCCGGATTCCAGCCGCAGATGCAGCAAGTTGCGCAATGGCTGATACAGGCGCACCCCCCACAAAGAAAAACGCATCCAATTGGCCATCGAGCAGCCTATCAGTGGCTTGGTGCGGCTTGATGTATTGCGGCTCAATCTCGCTTTCCTTCACCCCGTGTGCTTCCAGCACCATCAGCGCATTGGCCAAAGTGCCGCTGCCCGGCACATCCAGCGACACGCGCTTTCCCTTCAAATCGGCCACGCTGCGAATGTTTGAATCTTTGCGCACCACCACGTGCAGGGTTTCGGGATAAAGGTTGGCAATCAGGCGCAAATCGGTGCGCCGCGCTGCCCCTTCAAAAATCATCGTGCCCCGATGGGCCCAGGTGGCCACGTCGGCTTGCGAGAAGCCCGAATCCCAATCCCCACGCGAAATGCCGTTCACATTCGCCACCGACCCACTTGAGGCTTGGGCCGAGACTTGCAGCTTGTCAGGCTGACTGACGCCGGCCGCCACGATGCTGCCGATGGGGTAGTAAGTGCCGCCTGTGCTTCCAGTTGAGATGCGAAAAATGTTGTCGGCGTGCGTGGCGGTAGAAAAGGCAAGTGCCAAGGCGCTCGCACATAGGAAGACGGGCAACTTCATCGAAGACTGGCGTTAAAAATCGGAGGAGAGCCGGGATCGACTTGAATCGACCCCAGACCCTCAGTTTTAGCCGGTTTTTGACATCGTGGCTTTCAAGGCTTCCGTGAGCGTGTTGAGGCTGTCTTTCAAGTGGGCTTGGTGCTCTGGGCTGGTTTTGCCTGGTTTGGCCACTGCGCGCTGGAGCTGGGCTTGGAGTGATTGAGCTTGCACGCGGGCGATGGCTTGGGCATCGCCGGGCATGCCACCGCGGGTGATGGTGGCGGTCATCCGGCGCAGGTATTCGCGCTGCAGGTTGCGGCGCATGCGATCTGTGTCTGAACCGGTGGCCAGCTCTTGCCAAACTGCGCCCTGCACGGTGGAGAACACCTCGCTCACGCTGATGATGCCTTTGCGCTGCTCGGGCGCCAGGTACTGAGGCAAGTCCAAAATCGCATTCATGGTGCGGGCGTTCATCAACTGATCGAGCGCCATGTTTTGAATGCCTGCCACGCGGCCCGCGATGGACAGGGGGCCAGCGCGATCCCATTCGTTGTTGTCAGTGCCGAGATGCGTGAGCAGGGTGGGGCTGAACTTGAAACTGTCGGATTTGAAGAGGCCGTTGGTGACGAACTGCAAGGCTTGGCGCTGCTTGGCGGGGTTCATCGCCTGGTAGTTGGGCCTGCCGGTGGTGCCCGGCAAATCGCGCACGGTGTGCATGCCGCCCACGTATTTGCTGAGGCCGAACACGGCACCAAAGAGCTGGTTGAAGCCTGAGTTCAGGCTGCGGCGCGTGCGTTGTGGGTCGTCGCCCAGCTTGGCTTGGCGAGTGCTCAAATGCGCCCAGAGCTCTTGGCTCACTTTCAGTCGGCGTTGGTAGAAGTCGAGTGGATCGCTGCTCAGGTCCCACAGGTTGGCGTTCGGGTCGACGCCCATCGACAAGTCCGCGTCGTCGGCGAATGCCAGAGCTGGCTCTGTGCTGCGCGAGGCAATTTTGTCGAGCTCGGCCTTTTCAGTTTCAGCGGGAAACTGGCTGTAGGCGTAGGCCACCGCCCAGTAGTCGTACGGGCCGATGCTGGGTGAGTGGTAGTTGCCTTTGGCTTCACCTTGCAGCGGGATGTTCACACCAGGGTAGTCCATCACGGAATTGATGGTGAGGCCA
>JAAFHN010000478.1 GCA_013298415.1 Comamonadaceae bacterium | reverse complement strand
CCCCTGGGCACAAGTACTCGCAGAACGCAAGATGCAAAACGCACCTGCAGCCGAGCGCTTTGATCAGTTGGCGGACAACCTGGTGTGGAGCGTGCAAACCAAGCGCGCGCGCAAAAACCCGGCTCGGTTGGTACAGGTAGTGCCTGAAGTCGTGCGTACCCTGCGCGAAGGCTTGCGCAGCATCGACTATCCCGATGAGATGGTGAAAGAGTTTTTCGACGAACTCATTGCCCTGCACGAGGCTGCGCTCGATGGCCTGAACCGACGCGCCGAGGGCTTGGACACCGCCGCAGACCCACCCGGCCCGGCCGCCTCGCCCGCGACAGCCAAACCCAATGAATTTTGGGTGGCCCGGCGTGAAAGCGCGGAATCCGGCTTCCTCGACACCAAAGCCAGCGCGACAGAAGAGCGCGAAAGTGAATCCCTGCCCAGCTTCGAAGCGCTGCCCGTAGGCACTTGGGTGGACATGGTGGTGGACGGCAAAACGTTGCGCGCCAATTTGCGCTGGACCAGCCCCTACCAAAACCTCTTCATGTTCGTGGGCCGCGACGGGGTGCAGCATTCCATGACCCGCAAATCCGTGGATCGGATGCGCGCGAAAGGCAGCATGCGCGTGGTGGCGCAAGGCGGCGTGGTCGACGCCGCTCTGAACCGAGTAGCGAACGCGGCGCTGAAAAACAGCGCCAAAGGTGGTGTTGAAAATGAAGAAGAAGCTGGCACCGATCCGGCAGCGCCGCTGGTGAGTGCCGAGCCGAAACCCGTGGGCCACGGTGGCGCCCTATGAGCGGGAACACCACACAGGGCTGGTCGCCGAGCGGGTTGCAGCACGCTTCCGCTGAGGGCAGGCGCACTTTCGACACCTTGTTGCGCGAGGCCGAAACAGCCTCCCACGGTTTGATCCACGACGTGTGCCAAACCACGGTAAACGCGATCACCAACATCAGCGCCAGCAGCGTGGGCGGCCAGAATCGACAAAGCCTTGGTGAATCGCTTGAAAAGCTTTTGAAGCTGCGCACCGCCATCGAAACGGGTTTCCCTAACGCCCTGAACAAAGCGCTGCGCGCGCCCTTGGGCAAAGAGCAACTCACCACCCATGTGCCCCTGAAATTTCAAACGCTGGAGCTGCTGGACGACGACAGCGTGCAGCGAAAGATCGACTCTGCGCGCGCCTTGCAATCGCTCAACAGCGCGGTAGAAGCTGATCGGCCCATGCTCGACAGCCTGATTTCGGGCCTGCTTGGACAGCGAGCCGTGGTGGTGAGCCTCAACCCAGTGCGGCCGGAGGTGTTTTTGCAGGCCCTGCAAACCACTTGGCAGACGCTCCAAGTGCCTGACGAAGTGCAACGGCAGTGGCTGATGCACGGTAGCGCCAGTTTCGGACGAGGCTTGGCAACCGTTTACAAGCTGCTGATTGAGCTTTTGAAGAAGCAGGGCGTGCACGCGGTTGACTACGCGATCAAACGCAGCGCGAGCGAATCGCAAGATGCCTACGCCAATTCACAACGGGCATCGCCTAGAGACAGCCACGACGGAGCCCAGGCTTGGAACACACCTCCACACGCCCCCTCGGCAGCTTACGCGCCACCCGCAGCGGGCTTCAACCCCGATGCGACTGGCTTTTTTCGGGCCCCGCAGTTTCCCCCGCTGAACGTGCCCAGCGCGGCGCCCCAGCAGGGCGGTGCGGCAGGCGCTCACACGGGCCATGGCGGCTATTCCGGGCAAGTTTCAAGCGGTGCTTCGTACCCCTCGGCCCCTGGCTACGAAGGGAGCCAGCAAGGCAGCCCTCGTAGCCGAGGCATGGGCACATCCCAAGGAGGCGAAGGTTTCGGCGGCGGTGGCGGTTTCGGTGGCGGCGGCGGTTTCGGCGGTGGCGCGCATCCTGGTGGTCACGCCGGCGGTCCAGGTGGCGCTGAAGGGTTCGGCGGCTTTGCTGATGGCTTCGGTTCGGGCATTCCGACGCCAAGCGGCGCGGCCAATGCTTCCTCGCTCACGGTAGACCGCCTTCGGCGTTTCTTGAATTTGGGTGGCGGCCCCGGCGGTCAGGCTCGCGCCGGGAGCGGCGGCGCAGCGCCCAGCGCTTACGCGGCGTATGGAGCGGGCGGTGCAGGCAGTGCGGGTGGGAGTGGCGGCTACGTCGGTGCCCCTCAGCATGGCAGTCAACCCGGGGGCGGGCAGGTACGGGGCGTGCAAGGCGGCGGTGCTGGCGGCAGCTACAACCTTGCCGTCGCCCGAGGCCTTGACTTGTCCATCGAGGACATGTTTGCCCAGCCCATTGGGGGACACACAAGCGCGGGTCAGCAGGCTGCTGATGCCGATTTTCCCCAGATCGACTTCGAAGTGTCGGCGATGGGCATGGCTGGGCCCGGTGCTGCGACCGGTGGGATGCGTGGCGGCGTCGCGGGGCTCCAGGGTCAAGGGTCTGCCGGTGAAAGGGCTCAACAAGACTCGCTGATCGACGCAGCTCTGGTGGAGCAAATCGCCAATGAAGCCCTGATGGTGATGCTGGACGCGATCACCGCCGACGAGCGTTTGCTCGAGCCGGTGCGAAAAACCGTACGCCGACTGGAGCCAAGTCTGGCCCAGCTCGTTAAGCGCGATCTCGACTTTTTCAGCGACGAAAACCATCCTGCACGCGTGCTGCTCGATGCCCTGTGTCAACGCGGCTTGGCGCACACGGATGCCGAGAGCGACAGCTTTGCTGAATTCATGCGGCCTGTGCCCGCGCTGCTGAGGCAAATCGAAGAACAAGCCCAGATCGATGCGGCGGTGTTCGCCGATGCGCTCACGAAAGCATTGGCGGTCTGGGCCGAGCAGGATGCAGAGCGGGAAAGACAGGCCCAGGCGGCCGTGGCAGCACTCCTGCGCGCCGAACGCCGCGATGAATATGCCCAGAA
>JAAFHN010000379.1 GCA_013298415.1 Comamonadaceae bacterium | reverse complement strand
ATGTCGCCGCCGTAGCACTTGGCAATCACGTTTTTGCGCAGGGCCTTCACGGTTTCGCGGGCGATGATGTTGGCGCCAATCGCGGCTTGGATCGCCACATCAAACATCTGGCGGCTGATGATCTCGCGCATTTTGGCGACCACCGCGCGGCTGCGGTAGGCGCTTTGCGCGCGGTGCACGATGATGGAAAGCGCATCCACCTTCTCGCCATTGAGCAAAATGTCGACTTTCACCACATCGGATGCGCGGTACTCTTTGAATTCGTAATCCATGCTTGCATAGCCACGGCTCACGGATTTGAGCTTGTCGAAGAAGTCGAGCACGATCTCGGCCAGCGGCAACTCATACGTCAGCATCACCTGGCGGCCGTGGTAGGCCATGTTGATTTGCGCGCCACGCTTTTGGTTGCACAGCGTCATCACCGGGCCCACATAGTCTTGCGGCATGTACAGATGCACCGTGACGATGGGCTCGCGGATTTCCTCGATGCGCGAGGGCTCGGGCATCTTGCTGGGGTTTTCCACCATGAGCACTTGCGAGTCTTTGCCGCCAGTGAGCACCTCGTAGACAACGCTTGGCGCGGTGGTGATCAAGTCTTGGTCGAACTCGCGCTCCAGCCGCTCTTGCACGATCTCCATGTGCAAAAGGCCAAGGAAGCCGCAGCGAAAGCCAAAACCGAGTGCCTGGCTCACTTCAGGCTCATAGCGCAGCGATGAATCGTTGAGCTGCAATTTCTCCAGCGCGTCGCGCAGCGCATCGTATTCACTGGCCTCGGTGGGGTACAGGCCCGCAAACACCTGCGGTTGAATCTCTTTGAAGCCAGGCAGTGGCTCGGTGGCCGTCTCGGCACTCACTGCGCCGCCCACCTTGCCAATCGTGATCGTGTCGCCCACACGCGCAGCCTTCAGCTCTTTGATGCCCGCGATGATGAAGCCCACCTCGCCTGCGTGCAGGGCTGGCCGTGGCTCGCTTTTGGGTGTGAACACACCCAGTTCGTTCGCGTCGTACATGGCTTCTGAAGCCATCATCTTGATCTTGTCACCCTTCTTCAGGCTGCCATCCACCACGCGCACCAGCATCACCACGCCCACGTAAGCGTCGTACCAGCTGTCGATGATCATCGCGCGCAGTGCGCCATCAGGATTGCCTTTCGGCGGCGGCACGCGGGCCACCACAGCTTCCAAGATTTCGTCGATGCCCATCCCGGTTTTGGCAGAGCACGGGATCGCGTTGCTGGCATCAATGCCAATCACTTCTTCGATTTCAAGCTTCGCGTTCTCAGGGTCTGCTTGCGGCAGATCCATTTTGTTGAGCACTGCAGTCACTTCCACACCCAAGTCGAGCGCGGTGTAGCAGTTCGCAACCGTCTGCGCTTCCACGCCTTGCGAGGCATCCACCACGAGCAGCGCACCTTCGCACGCAGAGAGAGATCGGCTCACTTCGTAGCTGAAGTCCACATGGCCTGGCGTGTCGATCAAATTGAGGTTGTAGACCTTGCCATCGAGGGCCTTGTAATGCAGTGCGGCGGTCTGCGCTTTGATAGTTATCCCCCGCTCTTTTTCGATGTCCATCGAGTCGAGCACCTGCGCGCTCATCTCGCGCAACTCAAGGCCACCGCAGCGCTGGATCAAGCGATCAGCAAGCGTGCTCTTGCCGTGATCGATGTGCGCAATGATTGAAAAATTTCTGATGTGATTCATCAACGACGTTCAGTAAATGCTTGATTCGCTTTGCGTGATCGCATTCAACGCGACACAGGCGAAAAAAAGGCGCGTCGGTTCAACGACGCGCCTAAAACCAACGATTCAATGGCAACTGCGAAAAGTTGGACTTCCATTGTAGGCAAAAAGCCAGTGTCAAGCGGCGCGTTTTTAGGGCCGTTGCCCCATCGCGACAAGAAATTATACACAAGTTATCCACAGTCATTTTTGAACAACATTTGTCCGCTGTGCGCAGCTTGTGAAGGTGGGTCAAAACGGCTCGAACTGGGCCGACACCGACGCCAGCCACCCCTCAAGCCTGGATCGCGTTCACGGGTTTTATGCAAAAAAATCGATAAAAAAGCAATTCAATCAACCAAAAAGCAATGAAGCCCGAGCACAGGCTCGGGCTTCGGCTTCAGTTCACACAGCGGCCTGCGGCTGAATCAAACCGTCACTTCATCCGCCACATCCTTGAACTCTGCGATTTGGTCGAAGTTCAGGTACTTGTAGATCTTGCTGCCGTCGGCGTTGATGAAGCCCATGTCGGCCAGGTACTCGGCTTTGGTGGGGATGCGACCGAGCTTGGAGCAAATGGCACTCAACTCGGCGCTGCCCAGGTACACGTTGGTGTTTTTGCCGAGGCGGTTGGGGAAGTTGCGGGTGCTGGTGCTCATCACGGTTGCGCCTTCTTTCACCTGCGCTTGGTTGCCCATGCACAAGCTGCAGCCCGGCATTTCCATGCGCGCGCCAGCAGCGCCAAACACGCCGTAGTGGCCCTCCTCGGTGAGCTGCTGCGCATCCATCTTGGTGGGCGGGGCCATCCAGAGTTTGACCGGGATGTCTTTTTTGCCTTCGAGCAGCTTGGATGCCGCGCGGAAGTGGCCGATGTTGGTCATGCAGCTGCCGATGAAGACTTCATCGATCTTGCTGCCAGCGACATCGCTGAGTGTTTTTGCATCATCGGGGTCGTTCGGGCAGCACACGATGGGCTCGGTGATCTCGTTCATGTCGATCTCGATCACGGTGTGGTACTCGGCATCGGCATCGGCTTTGAGCAGCTTGGGGTCTGCCAGCCAGGCCTCCATGGCCTTGATGCGGCGGCCAATGCTGCGGGCATCGGCATAGCCTTGGGCGATCATGTTTTTCAAGAGCACGATGTTGCTGTTGATGTATTCGATGATCGGCTCTTTGTTCAGCGCCACGGTGCAGCCTGCGGCGCTGCGCTCGGCCGATGCATCGGCCAATTCAAAGGCTTGCTCGACCTTCATGTCGGGCAGGCCCTCGATCTCCAAGATGCGGCCGGAGAACACGTTTTTCTTGCCCTGCTTGGCAACCGTCAGGTGGCCAGACTTGATGGCGTAGAGCGGAATCGCATGCACCAAATCGCGCAAGGTCACGCCTGGCTGCATCTTGCCTTTGAAGCGCACCAAAACGCTCTCGGGCATGTCCAGCGGCATCACGCCCGTGGCTGCGGCAAAGGCGACGAGCCCGGAGCCTGCCGGAAAGCTGATGCCAATCGGAAAGCGCGTGTGGCTGTCGCCACCAGTGCCTACCGTGTCGGGCAGCAGCATGCGATTGAGCCAAGAGTGGATGATGCCGTCGCCGGGCTTCAAGCTGATGCCACCGCGATTGCTGATGAAGGTGGGCAGCTCATGGTGCATCTTCACGTCAACAGGCTTGGGATAGGCCGCAGTATGGCAGAACGATTGCATCACCAAGTCGGATGAAAAGCCCAGGCACGCCAGGTCTTTCAGCTCGTCGCGGGTCATGGGGCCGGTCGTGTCTTGGCTGCCCACGCTCGTCATCTTCGGTTCGCAATAGGTGCCGGGCAGCACGCCGGGCTGCTTGCCGTTTGCTTCTGGCAAACC
>JAAFHN010000150.1 GCA_013298415.1 Comamonadaceae bacterium | reverse complement strand
TTCACCCGGCAATTGGCCGGACACGGCCAGGCGCAGCGTGTTGGCGCGGCCTCGGGTGCTGTCGGCTTCGTTGCGGCTGATGCGGTAGCTGGGGCACATGGTGCCTGCATCAAACTTGCGGCAGTGACCGTTGTTGTTGCACATTTCCACCGCTTTGGCGAACCCCTGCGCGGGATCGCCACCCGTGCCTGGCGCGGTGGTTTCTTCGGTGCGCGGGTCGTTTTGCACGTTCCAGGCTTGCCAATCGAACGCGGGCTGCAAGGGAATCACGCGATAGGGCTTTTCGCCGCCAGCACCTGAGGCAAAGCGAAACAACGTGGAATCGTCCATGCGCGGGATGGGGTGCGCGGATGTGCCCACCATGCGCCCTGGGCAAAAGAGATTGCTGGGATCAAGATCAGCTTTGATCGCGGCAAAGGCCTCGTTGATCCGATCCCCAAATTGCCAGCGAATCCACTCGCCGCGACACAGGCCATCGCCATGCTCGCCACTGTAGGCCCCGCGAAATTTGCGCACCAAGGCGGAGGCTTCTTCGGCAATCTGGCGCATTTTGGCCGCGCCTTCGCGCCGCATGTCCAAAATTGGGCGCACATGCAAGGTGCCCACGCTGGCGTGCGCGTACCAAGTGCCTCGGCTGCCATGGCGGGCAAACACCTCGGTGAGGGCATCGGTGTATTCGGCTAAATGCACAAGAGGCACGGCGCAGTCTTCGATGAAGCTCACGGGTTTGCCGTCGCCCTTCAGGCTCATCATGATGTTGAGCCCGGCTTTGCGCACCTCCCACAGGTTTTTCTGCGGCGCGTCTTCGGCCATCTGCACCATGCAGCCGGGCAGACCCAGATCGCCCAAAAGCTCTTCCAGCGCTTGCAGTTTGGGCATGATTTCGGCCTTGCTTTCGCCACTGAATTCCACCAGCAGCAAGGCATTGGGCACGGTGTTCGCATCCGCCAGCGCCGTGCGAATCGTGGGGGCGAAGGCAGGGTTTTGCAAGCCCAGCTCGATCATGGTGCGATCTACCAGCTCGACAGCAGTGGGGCCGAGCTTCACAATGTGCTGCGCGCTGTCCATCGCGGTGTGAAACCGCTCGAAATTCACCACGCCCAGCACCTTGGCGCGCGGCAGCGGGCTTAAGCGCAGGGTGAGCGATTGCGTGAGTCCCAGCGTGCCTTCTGCGCCCATGAACAGATGCGCCAAATTCACCGAGCCGTCTGCCGTGTAAGGCCGCTCGCTGCGGGGCCGAAACACATCCAAGTTGTAGCCGCCCACGCGCCGCATCACCTGTGGCCAATGCGCATCAATCTCAGGCGCAAGGCCATCCACCAAGCCGCGCACCCGTTCAGCAAACGCAAGCGCTGCGCCCGAGCTTTGCGCAAGCGGCCCCGCGTGCAGGGTGCTCCCATCGGCCAGCAGCATCTCTGCACCCAGCACGTTGTGCACCATGTTGCCGTAGGCGATGGAGCGGCTGCCACAAGAGTTGTTGCCCGCCATGCCGCCGAGCGTCGCTTGCGCAGCGGTGCTCACATCCACCGGATACCAAAGGCCTTGCGGCTTCAGTTGGGCGTTCAAGTGGTCGAGCACGATGCCAGGCTGCACGGTGGCTGTGCGCCCTGGTGCGTCCAAGTGCAGCAGTTTGCGCAAGTGCTTGCTGTGGTCGATCACCAAGCCGTGGCCCACCGTTTGGCCGCACTGGCTCGTGCCGCCGCCGCGCGGCACGATGGGCACGCGCAGCTCGGCGCAAGCCTGCACGGCAGCTTGCACATCCGCATGGGTTTGCGGCACCAACACGCCTGCGGGCATGGCTTGGTAAATGCTGGCATCGGTGGCGTAGCGGCCACGGTCTGCGGCGGTGAACAGCAGCTCGCCTTGCACGTGGGCTGCCAGGCGCTTGTGCAGCGCTTCGGCCACGTCGGGCGCGATGCTGCCTGCCAGCGACTCAGCGCCCGCCATCACCCCGGGTTGTCGCGCACTCATGCGCGCACCGCCAGGCCGTTTTGACTTGTGCCCATCAGCTCCAGCACGGCATCGCGCTTGTGCAGCAAGTGCTCGGTCAAGATCTGGCGCAGACGGCCCGCATCGCGCTTGTCCAGCGCATCGATCATTTGGCCGTGCTCGGCGACAGCGCGGGCCCATTTGGCCTCGTCTTGATTGCTGCGAAATCGCAGCGCTTGCAGCCGGGCATTCACCTGGGCATAGGTGCTTTGCAACACGGGGTTGGCGGCAGCGGCGTTGATCGCGCGGTGAATTTGCGCGTTGAGCCGGTAGTAGGTGGACAAATCTCGCCGGGCGTGCGCGGCGAGCATTTCAAAGTGCTGGGCGCGGATTTCGGTCAGCGCCTCTTGGCTGATGCGCTCAGCCGCGAGTTGGCCTGAAAGCCCCTCCAGCTCCGCCAGCAGTTCAAACGCATGGCGCACATCGCTGGCGGTGAGCTGCACAGCCACCGCGCCACGGTTGGGCAGCAGCTCGACCAGGCCCTCAATCGAAAGCATTTTGATCGCCTCGCGCAGGGGTGTGCGCGACACATTCAAGCGCTCGGAAAGCTCGCGCTCGTTGAGCTTGGCACCCGGTGCGATCAGGCCCTCAACGAGCAGCGTGCGCAAACGATGCGCAACTTGATCGTGCAAGGCGGCTCTTGGGATTTGGATGATTTCAGCAGTCATGCGATAAGTTTGCATGCAAAATAGTGTGAAATCAAGTTCAAATTCAAGGGTTTTTCCTATATTTTTGCATTTTGCATGCAAAAATAATCTGAGCATGCAATTGAACCTTCATCCCACTGGCCGCCACTTTTTGCAAATTCCAGGCCCCTCGCCCGTGCCGGACCGCATCTTGCGCGCCATGTCGCTGCCCACCATCGATCACCGGGGGCCAGAGTTCGCGACTTTGGGCTTGAACGTGATTGCAAAGGTCAAGCAAATCTTCCAAACCCAGCACCCGGTCGTGATCTACCCAGCTTCTGGCACGGGCGCGTGGGAGGCTGCGCTGTGCAACGTGTGCAGCCCGGGCGACGAGGTGCTGATGGTGGAAACGGGGCATTTCGCTTGGCTCTGGCAAAAGCTGGCCGCGCGCTTGGGCCTGAGTACCGAAGTGCTCGCCCTGCCCGGCACTTGCACTGAGACCGGCCTGCCGAACGCTTGGCGCCACGGCGTGCCCGCAGAACTCGTCGAGGCCCGGCTCAAGGCCGACACGGGCCACCGCATCCGCGCCGTGTGCGTGGTTCACAACGAAACCTCCACAGGGGCCACGAGCGACATCGCCGCCGTGCGCCGCGCTGTGGATGCGGCAGGCCACCCTGCTCTGCTCTTGGTCGACACAATCAGCGGCTTGGCCAGCGCCGACTACCAGCACGATGCTTGGGGCGTGGACGTGACCATCTCTGGCAGCCAAAAGGGCCTGATGCTGCCGCCGGGCATCAGCTTCAATGCCGTCTCGCCCAAAGCCCTTGAAGCCAGCAAATCCGCCCAATTGCCCAAAAGCTACTGGGCTTGGGACGAGATCATCGAGATGAACAAAACGGGCTACTGGCCCTCTACGCCCAACACCAACTTGCTCTACGGCCTGCATGAGGCCTGCGACATGCTGCTGGCCCGGCCCCTGGCCGACACCTTTGCCCGCCACCAGCGCTGGGCCAAGGGCGTGCGCGGCGCAGTGCAAGCCTGGGGCCTGCCCGTGCAATGTGCCGATCCGGCCGTGTACTCACCCGTGCTCACGGGGGTGGTCACGCCCCTGGGCCTGGATGCCGATGCCCTGCGCAAAACCATTCACCAGCGCTTTGATTGCTCACTCGGCACGGGTCTGGGCAAGATCAAAGGCCGCATGTTTCGCATAGGCCACCTGGGCGATTGCAACGACCTCACGCTGATCGCTGCTTTGGCCGCGTGCGAAATGGGGCTGAAGCTGCACGGCGTGGCACTTGCGGGCAGTGGTGTGCAGGCGGCGATGGACTTCTTCTCGGCCAACCCCGCGAGTTGAGTGCTGGTTGACAGTTGCTACGATTTGTGTAGCACGAAATGTAATAAATGAGGTGACAGAGATGGAAAATCATTCAAAATTTGGCCTAAAAACCCGCGCGGAAAGCATCGGAGGCCTCTCCCGCCGGCGCGTCTTGCAAGCGAGCTCAATCGGCCTGGCCGCACAGCTGGCAAGCCCGCAGCTCTTCGCGCAGACCTTGCCCACCGGCCCGATCAAGATCGTGGTGGGTTTTCCGCCCGGCGGCGGCACCGATGCACTGGCCCGCGTGGTGGGCGTGAAGTTCCAAGCCATGTGGGGCATGCCGGTGGTGATTGAAAACCGGGGCGGCGCAGCAGGCGTGATCGCAGCGGATCAAGTAGCCAAGGCCGCGCCCGATGGCAACACCTTGCTGATGGCCCACATTAACAGCCACGCCCTTGCTCCCGCGCTCAACAGCGTCGGCCAAGGGGTCAAGCTCGGCTACGACGCTCTGCGCGACTTCGCACCCATTGGCTTGGTCGGCGTGACACCGAATCTGCTGATCTGCAATGCGCAGCAGCCCGCCAAAACGGTAGACGAGCTCGTGAAGCTCTGCCAAGCCAAGCCCGGCCAGATCAGCTTTGCAAGCGCTGGCGGCGGCTCGGCTCAGCACTTTGCGCTTGAGATGTTCAAGCTGCGCGGCAAGCTTTTTGCGCTGCACATCCCTTATCGCGGCAGCGGCCCCGCACTCACTGATTTGATCGGTGGGCAGGTGAACTACTGCTTTGAGACCATGACAAGCGCCACGCCGCACGTGAAATCAGGCAAAGCCATTGCGCTTGCTCAAACCCGGCTCAAGCGCGCCAAAGGCCACCCCACGGTGCCCACCATGCATGAAAGCGGCTTCAAGGACTTTGAAGCCACGGTGTGGTACGGCCTGGTGGCACCTGCGAAAGTCAATCCTGCCTTCATCCAACGCATGAACGAGGACCTGAACAAAGTGATGGCCATGCCCGATGTGCAAGAAAAAATGGAGCAATTCGGCGCAGAAGACGGCGGCGGCAGCGCCAAGAAGTTCGCCGACTTCATCCAGGCCGAGCAAGTGAAATGGACATCTGTCGCCAAGCTCGCAGGCGTGAAAGCCGACGCTTGAGCCACGGCACCAAAAACCAGCGTTTTCCCGGGCTATAATCATGGGCTACCGTTCCTCGATAGCTCAGTCGGTAGAGCGCCGGACTGTTAATCCGTAGGTCCCTGGTTCGAGCCCAGGTCGAGGAGCCAAAACAAGAAACCCCGCTGGTACAAGCCAGCGGGGTTTTTCTTTGGGCGCGTCGAGGGCGCCGCCTCAACAATCGGGCTCGCCTACGGTGACCCTGCCTTCTGCCTCGCGCTTTTTCTTCTCCTCGTCGCTGAGCGGCGCGGTGCTGCCGCTGGTCGGATTGCTTGAGGTATTGCCGCTGTTGTTCACACTGGTGTTCAGCGTTTGCAGGTTTTGCGGGTTGCTGAGTTGCTGCAACAAAAGCGCGATGAATTCCGGGCCTTGCAAGATACCGGTTTGAGACGCGTTATTGCCCTGCGGGTTGCTGGTGAGCTGCACGCAGCCGGTGCAGCCAGGAGCCGTGACGCGGCCAAAGTAGCTGACCAGCACGGCATCGGCATTTGCACCCGAGCCTGAGACCAGTCTCACGTCGGGGCTGTTCAGCGTCACATTGCCTTCAGAGATGATGGACGCGGTTGCGCCGGAGCCACTACCACCAGCGAGAGTGATCTGCGGGGCCGTGAGCTCCAAAGGTTGCCGGTTGATCGGATCGATCTTGGCATAGGCGTTCGCCCCAGCACCGCCCGTGACAAACACGGCGCCAGCTGAGGTGATCGTCAGCGGGCCGTCGCTCGTGAGCGCAGCGTGCGCGCCCTGCCCCGCGCCAGCCGTCACGATGATTTGTCCGGTGGTGTTCACCCGGGTGGCATTGCTGGTGTAGATATCGGCAACTTGGTTGGTGCCGCCACCTCCTGAGATGAGCAGGCGGTTGGCTTGCAAATCGAGGTTGGTGGCCTGCAAGAGGGCGCTGCTGCTCGTGGCTGCCACATTCAAGTCACCGGAACCGGCGTTCAGAGATGCGTTTCCACTGACCGCCACGCGCGCGCCCTGAATCGCGATGCCGTTGGCAGCCACACGCAAGTCGCCGCGCACGCTACTTTCGCCTGCAAAGTTCACGGCCCCGCCGGACTGCACATTGGCGTTGCCGCCTGCAGCCGTGGTGAGCTGCACTCGGCCAACGCCGTCAAGCACAAAGGCTCGGCCGGGATCCCCGATGCTGGCACCGCTCAGCTGGGCCGAGGCGGCGTTCAGTCCGACACCTGTTTGTTGTGTCAGCGCGCCGCTGGCCGTCACCGACAAGGTGGCAGCGCTGACGCTGGGCAGGGCCAGGCCTGAGTTGCTGGCCTCCAAACTCACATTGCCGCTCGCACTGACTGCACCTTGGATGGCAGCGTTGGCGGAGTTGGTGCGGTAGCTGATGTTGTTGTAGCTGCCACCTGCGCTGGCAAAGCTCACCGTGCCCACGCTGTTGTTACCACCCAGCAGCACGAGTGCCGAGGGCGCTGTGGCGTTCAGGAGCAATCGCGGCGCGGCCAGGGAACCCGATTGGGCCAAGCTGCTCGCAAA